>JABGXW010000075.1 GCA_018675575.1 Bacteriovoracaceae bacterium
GCAGAGCATTTCGAGCTTAGTGGAGATTGATCTCTGCATATTGTTGATCCCATTTGGCATACAACTCCACCATGATGAGAACAACATCCTCGACAGTCTGCAAAAGCATCGACTGTTAAAAGTAGTAAAAGAGTAAGGATATTTATTTAGCACTCCCATGGTGATATATTATAATGGATTATTATATATCACCCCAGGAGTTACGAACATTGTATGTTCGGCGCCTAGCACCTCTTTCCCGGAATATTCACGATTTTTTACTGGCAACGAATTTAAGTAGGGGCCTAGACACCGAACATATTATTATAATTTGTAAATTTTTCGATATTTTGGCAAAAGCACTTTTTGAGAATGTCTTTTAGATTCTTCAAGAAAATCCTGAACATTTACAAACCATAGATATTCCATATCTTTTTCATTCATATCGAGAAGAAAATTATCATGATGAATAGGGACTATTAGATCGACAGATTTTGGGATATTAATTATTTCATCATATAAACTCTTAGACGATTTTCTATTGGCAATACCTTGAAATACGGCCTTAAGCTTCTTTCCTCTTATCATCTTTGTTACATTTTTAGTGGCCCTCGAAGATTGATGAATCAAAAAATCACCTTCAGGATGTGATATGTAAAAGCTGTAACTTCCTCCCATAACATAATCAGAAAGAGTTAGACTTCTTTTAAGGGGGGTTAAAATTTCTCCATCTCTAAATTTATAAATCCCAAATATTTTGCCATGCTTTGACTTAAGTACTCTTATGGAAAAATCACCTACCTGATACTTGCTATCATCAGAGAATATTTGGGTATTCTCTTTTTTTATATTTAATGATAATGCGATATTAACTGTTGTGCGCGAACCATAAATTACTCCACCTACTTCTTTTTGAATGATGTGCATATCTAAAGCATGATCTGGATGGGTATGACCTATAAAAATAGCATCAAGCTTTTGGATGTTAAGTTTTTTTAACTCTCTATGAATCATTTTATTATCAATTTTAAATTCATTGCCAGCTAAAATTTCAAAAATATTTGGTCTCGAAAAAACAGGATCAAAAAAAAGAGAAGTTTTACCGTCTGAAAGGTGAACTCCTGCAATTCCTGAGTATTGAAAACTTACTTCTGCAATTGCAGGGCTTGATATTAATAAAACGGCAATGATATATAGGAATGAAAGTTTAATCATAACTTTTTTATATGATAGATCATTCATGGAGTCCATTGATATTATTAATATGACTAACTTTAATAAAAATACTATATTTAAATTATGAAAGAAGTGAAGTTATTTCAATATTCAGAAAGTGAAGAAATTGCAAATGTCATAACGCATTTATTTGGAATATTCTTTGGCATTTTTGTATTATTTTCTTTGTTATTCTCTCTGCCAAATAACTATTCAAATTTTGCAGTTGCTAGCTGTCTAATATATAGCTTATCATTAATTGCCCTTTATTCAGCATCCACTTCTTACCACTTTGTAAAATCAGATCGCTTAAAAGTAAAGTTGAAAAAAGCAGACCATATTTGTATCTATTATGTTATTGCCGGAACTTATACACCTTTCTTACTCGTTTCGATTGGTGGTAACTTTGGGACTAGCTTTTTCTTGTTTATTTGGATACTCGCATTACTTGGAACATTCTTTAAACTAATTCACAGCAGGAAGTTTCAAAAACTATCTCTAATTATGTATTTAGCAATGGGTTGGTTGGCCCTCACTATTTGGAATCCTCTTGTAAAATCTGTTTCAGAAGAAGGAGTTAAGCTCATTATTGTTGGCGGCCTTTTTTACACTTTTGGGGTGATATTTTATTCCATGAAAAAGATGCGTTATCATCACATGATTTGGCATTTATTTGTTCTATTTGGAAGTATTGCACATTATTTTGCTATCAAAACGATTGTATTTTGACTCCCCCCCTTTTTTTTTGCGCGGCGCACAGTGTGCGGATGTAAAACTATTGTAAAATGACAATAATATACTCTTCGCTTATCTACATTTTAGCTCAAAAAGTTTATAGTAACCCAACTTATTTCAAGGAATACCTATGTCACTACCAAGCTTTAAAATGAGAAATATCACTATACCTACTCCGATTATTCAAGGTGGAATGGGAATTGGATATGCCAACTTTAAGCTTGCTGGAACCGTAGCTAATAACGGCGGGTTGGGTATCATTTCAAGTGCGGCCCTCGATAGGGTCGTTGGAAGTAGACTCGGTCGAAAGTTTAAGGCCCGCGAAGCTTGTGCTCAGGAAGTACAGGATGCCAAAGAGCTATGTAATGGAAAACCAATTGGTATAAACATTATGGTGGCCACTGTTAACCAATATGAAGACTCTGTTTTAGGTTCAATGGATGGTGGTGTCGATGTCATTATATCTGGTGCTGGACTACCAATTAAACTACCCGCAATTGCTGAAACACATCCGCGAAAAGATGAAGTAGCTCTAGTTCCAATCGTATCTTCAGCAAGAGCATTAAAAATTCTGATTAGAAAATGGGGTAAATATAATAGAGTTCCTGATGCAGTGGTAGTAGAGGGCCCATTGGCTGGAGGACATATTGGCTGGGCAAAAAAAGAAGAGGCTTTGCATGAGAAGAATAAGTTAGAAAACCTTGTCGCCGAAGTTGTTGAATTAGCTGACGAATATAATATTCCTGTCGTGGCAGCAGGTGGTATTCATGAATATATTGATATTCAGAAATATTTAGATCTTGGCTGTGTGGCAGTTCAAATGGGTACTCGATTCCTGGCCACATTTGAGTCCGGAGCAACACAGCAATACAAAGAGCAATTGATTTCTTGTAAAGAAGAAGACATTAAACTTGCTGATGGAATAGGCTCACCTTGTGGTCTTCTGTTTAGAGTTATAAAAACAGCCCCTTTTTATCAAGAGGCCATCAATAGACAAAGAGCACCAAGGTGCGACAAGGGATATGTACTTGTAAATAATGAATGTGATGCAAAGACATCTACAAATAGCTTCTGTATCTGCAATGGTCTTTTATCATCTTCTCTCGTAGTGACTCCCGAAAAAGAACTCTACACAGTAGGAGCTAGGGCAGGTGAACTCACAGAGATCATTTCTGTAGAGAAGTTAATGAAAGAACTTACAACACCTCCTGTTCAGGTGAATAAAATAAAAATAACTCAAAACTTATCATCCGATTCTTTGCCTATGTAAGAGGAGAAAAATTTAGAATCATAATGAATTCTTTATTAAAAATCCTTTTTATATTTCTATTACTAACAGGTCTAGCAGCGATCTTTAAAAATCATTTTCAAATTGAATTTGGGACAAGTGATTATTGGGAGAAACATGGATACTTCTTTTTAATTTTTATATCATTGTTTCCAAGACTGACATTATTATTTTCAAGCATCGTTTTTGGAGGAGTTCTTTGGTGGCTAAGCTTTTTCTTCGCACCACGCTTTCTCGTTGCTTACCTTGCTTCTGTTGCATACTGGGAGTCTAATCCAATTCTCGTGCTGATTGCTTGGTCAATTTGTCTAAGTGGAGAGTCAGGAGAAAAATATATTGTTTCTAAAAAAGTGAGAAATTATAAGCAGAGTGGAGAAACCTTTGAAGCCGAGTTTATTCGCAAGGATTAATCTCTGTTTTACTTTAATTGATCAGCTTCAAATGTGCTGTGAGATTTCACTTCTAGACCTTCTAATTTATTGTAAAAAGATAATTTTAAAATAATACCTGTGTCTGGAAGAGGTACAAATGTTGGACATTGATTTTGTGTATAATCAGTGATGACTAATTCTTTCAATACTCCAGCAATAGATCTCTTATCTAATGATGCAATATATGTCGTGTTGTTACAAAAATCAGTTACAGACTTTTTTAATGGAAGTATTATTTCTAATACTTGAATCATTTCAATGCAGTAAATTTCTGCCTTGCATTTTGGAAAGTAATTTAGCTTTAACGTAATCTCTTTATTCCCTGTTGAAATTTGAACTATTCCAGATGAAATATTAAGCTCATTTAGCTCTGAATTTTGGTCTATATTCATGACGCCATTTAGACTTGCTGAAAATGAATTTGTATTTGGATGAAGACTTGTTGCTGAAATCGAAAAGCTTATTAATAAAGCAGTTGTTATGATTAACTTTTTCATATGTTCTTCCTATCTTTAGATTCAAGTGTCAATTACGAGAATATTATATTCAAACTTACTCATAAGCACAAATAATCATCAGCGCCGTGATGCTATAAGCATAGCTTATGTACCGTGCCGAGTTACATAACCTTGGCGTTAACAAGTACACTTAAAAGTAATGATACGAGAGAATAGATGACATAAGCTGCAAAAGTTAGCTAATGAATTTTATTTAGCTTAATTCCATCAGAAAGAAGGCTAGACTCCATTAGACCAATCATTTGATCAACAATTATTGCTAATAATGCAGCAGGAATGGCGCCAATAAGAATCAAGTTTGTGTTTACTGTTGCTACTCCTCGAAAGATAGGATCTCCAAATCCTCCCGCTCCAATTAATGCTGCTAAGGTAGCTGTTCCTATAATAATAATGGCCGCGGTCCTTACACCTGCAAGAACTATTGGAAGCGCCAATGGAATTTCAATCTTCAACAATATTTGTAAATTAGTTAGGCCAATACCTCTTGCAGCTTCTATGTAAAACTTTTCTACCGATAGGATACCGGAATATGTATTTCTAATTAATGGTAGTAGGGAGTATAGAAATAATGTAACCATGGCAGGATAAAATCCTATTCCTAAGAGAGGAATTAGAAAACCAAGTAATGCTACGCTTGGAATTGTTTGTATAATGTTAATTACAGGGAAAACTATTTTTCCATATTGTTGATATCTTGTTAAGAGAATCCCAGATGGAAGAGAAATAAGACAACCAAGAAATAATGCCACTATTGAAATGGTAAGATGTTCCCATAATAATTTAAGAAGGTAAGTTCTTTTACTGTAAGCAAAAGACAAAAAACTCATGTTTTCTTTTGTTGCTAGAGGCTTTTCTTTGATAATCTCTTTTTTTATGAGGAAGTTATTTGCTACAGAATAAGGTTCTTGTTTTAGTCTATCGACGAGGTCGTTCATTTCTACCATGTCTTTTTCGGAGATCATCCCTTCAAGTTGTTTAATTGCCTTTGTTAGCATTGGTTTTGTTTTTTTAGCAGATTGATTAAAGAGGAACGAGGCATAGTAGGGGGGAAAGAAACTCTTATTGTCTTTTAGTAATCTGAGGCTTGAAGACTTAATTCTTCCATCTGTAGAGTAGACTATTATCATATCTACTGCTTGATCATTAATCGCAGAATACATCAAACCTGCTTCCATAGAAATTATATTATCAGGCTTTAAATTAAAATTATAATGTCTTGAAAAGCGATTATGTCCATCTTTTCTCTCCATGAATTCGTAGGGAGCAGCATATTTAATACGTTCCATTCTTCCTGACAAGTCAGAAATCTGATGTTTAAATTTAAATCGATTATCGTTTTTTCTAACAGCTAAGGCATAAGTATTGTTAAATCCAAGAGGTTGTGACCATTCTATATTCCAGTTTTTCTTAAATCTTGTATTTACTATATTAAATACACTTAAAGGGTTACGCTCACCGTCCAATTTGAGAATCATTACATAACCAGTGCCAGTGTATTCTGGATAAGTATCAATATCACCATTAACTAATGCATCAAAAGCTATTTTTGTGCCACCAAGTCCAAACTTTCTACTGACCTTTGCATTAAATTTTTTTTCAAGTAAAATTGAAAGTATTTCTCCTAAGAGGACAGATTCTGTGAATTTTTTTGAGCCAATGACAATTGGTGCAGCGTAAATGTTTTTTAAACCTAAGGTTAAAATAACAAAGATAATTGGAATCAAACTATTCACAGTCATTGCCTTTTATAAAGTCTTTAACAAAATCATTTACGGGTGAATTTATGAAATCAGATTTTGTTCCTGCTTGTACTATACTCCCGTTATCCATCAGGAGGACCTTGTCTCCCAACTTAAATGCTTCTGTAAGATCATGTGTCACAATTAAGATTGTTTTTCCAAGCTTTCTGTTGAGATTATAGAATTCGTCATGCATTGAATCTTTTGTTAATGGATCTAAAGCACCAAAAGGCTCATCCATTAAGAGGACTGGAGGGTTCTCCATTAATGCTCGTGCAATTCCTACCCTTTGTTGTTGTCCGCCGCTTAACTCGGATGGGTATCTATGCGCAAACTCAGAATATGAGAGTCGAACTAAGTCTAATAGCTCTGAGACTCTCGACTTAATTTCGCGTTTTTCCCGCTTAAGAATTGTTGAAAGTATTGAAATATTTTCTTGAATAGTCATATGTGGAAAAAGACCAGCTTTTTGAATTACATATCCAATTTTTCTGCGAAGATCAACTGCATCGAGGTTTTGAGTCTCTTGATTATTTATTTTAATTGTACCGCTACTGGGCTCAATTAATTTATTTAGCATTTTTAAGGTCGTGGTCTTTCCACAGCCACTTGTTCCAATCAGGCAGCCAATTTGCCCAACATCTAGATTAAAACTAATATTGTCGACAGCTGGTGTATTTGAGTGAGGAAATATTTTTGTAAGATTTTTAACATCAATCATAATATTATTTAATCCTATATATTTCTTCTATTCCATTTATTATTTTTTTATAATTAATTTTTAAATCTATTAATTTTCCTGAGCTCATATCAAAAACCCAGCCATGTATATTAATATCCCATTTCTTAGAGGCTCTTTGGACAGCAGCAGTTTTGATAAGGTTAATACATTGCTCTTGAACATTAAGTTCAACTAATCTGTCATATCTCTTGGACTCATCTTCTATTTGACTTAGTGTAGTTTTGTGAAGACGGAAAACATCTCTAATATTTCTTAACCATGGATTAAGTATTCCGAGATCATCACTTTTCATGGCGGCCTTGATTCCTCCACACCCATAATGTCCACAGACAATAATATGCTTCACCTTTAAGTGATCAACGGCATAATTAATGACAGTCATGGCATTCAAGTCTATACTAATGACCATATTGGCCATGTTTCTGTGTACGAATGCTTCTCCAGGTTGTAGACCCATCATTTCCTCTGCGGTCACTCTGCTATCAGAACAACCAATATAAAGTATTTCTGGATTTTGTCCTTTAGATATTTTGTCAAAAAACTGTTCGTCCTGATCAAGTTTTGATGAAATCCATTTCTGGTTATTTTGGAAAATTTTAGAGATATTCATATCATGCCTTTTTGTTCTGGCTTATTTCGTGCTTAATTATTACAATATATTATAAACTGTTTTGCCTATGCCGATAAGCTATATGTATAATTTTTTATATCCAGGTAATAAATTTAACTTCTTCTCTGCTGACCAGTCAAGGCTTCATAAATCTTTTTATGCGTGAATGGTTTATAAATGTAGGCATCAACTATTTCTTTGATTAATTCTTCTTTTTCTTTGGAGTAACTTGCAGTAATACCACCTGTAACAACAAAGTACCTTGTTTTACCAAATGGAAGTTTCTTCGCTTTTTGTATAAATTTATCACCAGACATTTTTGGCATAGTCATATCTGTACAAATGTAATCATATTTCTGCTTTTTAACTAGGGCAAGAGCAGAATCTCCATCGTCAGCCCAGCTAACCTTAAGTCCCATATCTGAAAGGTAATTAACTAGTAGCTCTCTAACCCCTTTTTCATCATCTACCACTAGAGCTGACCCTGATAAAGAAAAGTCTTTTAAATCTTCTCTACTCTCTTTTGTGATAGATAAATTAGATTCGGTCGTTTTATTAAGTGGAAAAAATAATGAGAAACTCGAGCCTATGTCAATTTCAGTATCAACCTTAATAAAACCATTCATTTCTTCCACAATTTTTTTTAAAATACTGAGACCAATACCAACACCTTTTCCTATTTCTTTTGTTGTGTAAAAAGAATCAAAAATATGAATTTCTACTTCCTGCGGAATTCCTACACCATTGTCAGAAACGCATATGACAATATTACTATCAAGTTTTCTCGTTGTTATTTTGATAGTAGGAAAATTAAGATCCTCAACAGCGTCTTTTGCATTTGATAGAAGAATCATTAACATTTGTTGAAACTTTCCAGAATTCCCTCGCACATGGTAATTCTGTTCGCTTAAATCTATCTCTAGATTAATACCCTGATTTTCATACATCATGCTAACTAATAGGATTGTTTTACGAATTAGTTCATGTAAATTAATAATTTCATCATTGCTAGGGTCTGTTCTTGAATAAGTCCTTAAGCTTTCAACGATACCCTCAATGCGGTCATGAGCAATTTCTTGTCTCAATATTATTTTTTTAATACTTTCTGTTAAAACACCACGATTTTCAAGTTTTAATTTTAGATGTTTTAAATTTCCAATTGCGATTGTTAATGGATTTCTTATTTCATGACCAACCCCCGATGCAAGTTGTCCTATTGCTGCAAACTTTGCATTTATAATGGCCTTGTGTTTTTGGCCTATGATATCTTTTTCTTGTGATGTAATAAGATTACCAACTATAAGATTCATCTCATTCATAGTCGCCACCAGAAAGTCTAGTTCATTTTTAGATTGGTGATCTAATTTATTCAGCTTTATGAGCTTTTTATATTCCTGTCCGACATTAGTATCTATCTTCTTTTTTAGTAACTCCTCATAGAATCTTGTAATCTTTTTTAGATGTCGGACAACATGAAAATTAAATATAAACATGATTATAAATGAAACAAGAAATGTCTTAACTCCTTGAGTTGTAAAGAAAAAGATTAGTTTCTTTTGAAGTCTTTTTTCCATATATTGTTGAGTTGCATAGATTATTAGTTTTCCTAGAAAGACCCTTTTAATTCCGTTCCTGTAATATAATTCGTATTTTCTTGAAACAATGCTTACCTGCTTAACACCCATTTCTTTTACATCTGAGATGATGTTACTATTTTCGTCTGTAATTACCGCACGCACAAACGGTCGAATTTGTAGAAGGCCTTTCGCTTGAAAATTTACTCTTTCGTCATCAATTTCATATAAAGACTTTACCAGACCAGGGATTGATGTTTTTGAAATCTGTTCGAACGTTAATTCAAGGTCATTCAATTCTGAGTTATATTCAAGATAAAAAGATATACCTGTAAAAAAAGCAGTCGCAATAGAGCTCGTCATTAATATTTTTATCAATAGCAACTTAGCTATTTTTTGATTTTTTATAATGCTGTTCATAAGAAAATTGCCTTTATTATTTCAGTAAAAAGAATTTAAAAATTTCTTCTCGGTTTTTTGGCTTGTATGGTTATGATAAATCCCAATGAAAAATAATAAATATAATCCGAACTAATTTTCTGCATTTATTATAATGTATCGTTTCTGGAATCAAGTCAAGGGGAGGGTAGATGTGGAAGAAAAGTTGATTTTTGAACTGTGTTAATACGTACATTTACATTGCTAGTAATTTAAATATGTATTACAATAAACTTCAGGAGTTCAGTTGACATCCCTTAATGATAAAAAAATATTTTCATCAAAACAATTGGATAGTATCGTCGAAATCGACTTAGAGCTGGCCAAAGAAATAGTCAAAAATGTTTTGTCAAACTTTCCTAAACAAATTGAGAAATTAAACCATTCACTAAAAGATAAAGATTTCGATAATTTAAATTTTACAGGTCATTCTCTCAAGAATGACTCGGGAAATGTTGGAGGGGAAAAACTGCAATATTTATCTGAACAGCTTGAACAAAGCTCTAAAAATGATGACTATGATACTTGTTCTGTTCTGACCCAAAAAATTGAAATCGAAGTAATACGACTTGTCTCCGAATTGAAAAATTATATTTCAAAATTATAATTATTAGTTCGAAAAATTTAGTCTCCATGTAGATGAGGTTATAAATTGAAGATCATAACTTCTAAACTGTTATCTGGTCAATTTTAATACCTATCTTGCTGATTAAAGATTCAAGAAACTCTTTTTTATATTTCGATATGAATAAATGTATAATAAATAAACGTCAACTTATGATATAATTGATATATTAATAACTATTAAATTAACCTGATAATATGAAAAAAGTTGCGATTGCTGTTTTTGTAAAAACACCAGAACTTACCCCATGTAAGACTAGGCTCGCTGTAGATCTGGGACAAGAAAATGCTCATGAATTTTATATCGAATCAATTAAAATTACTCAAAAGTTAATCCAACAAATAACTCATAAAAGTTTTTACATCGATCCATATTTTGCTGTTGCTGAGAGAGAAGGAATGGATTCCCCCCGATGGAATGCTTTCCATAGAGTATATCAAGGGGAAGGCAAGCTAGGAGATAGATTAGCCAATGTCTATGAAGAATTAATAATAAAATATGATACTGTCATTTTTTTAGGCGCTGATTGTCCACATATAAAAAGTGATGTACTTTATTCTGCTGTTGATCACTTTTTATCTCGACCGGAACAATTTGTTCTAGGCAAGTCTCTAGACGGGGGATTTTATATTTTTGGTGGATCATGCCGGCTATTTTCTGAGATTTGGACCTCTATTGAGTACAGTCAATCCGATACTGCTGAAAAACTAGTAAACTCTTTGGGTAAAATTGGTAAGGTTAAATATCTCGAAGAAAGCTTCGATATTGACCTCTTAACGGACTTAGAGAAATATAAATTTATCAACAAAAACAAATTAAATAAAACACAATTAAAATTTATTTCTTGGGTAAACAAAGAGTTTTTAAATAAAGAAAAAAACTAGTTCCAAGTACAAGAGAGATGATTAATAAAGCCTATGCTTGCATTAGCTATGTTCAACCAAAACCTTGTCTTTTATATCTATTTCGAGCTCATCTTTATTCGTTTATCTGCTTCTGAAACGTCAGCGGGTCTGTAGTAGGAAGTTTACAAACTCCTGATTTACAGACATAGGCAGTCACTTTATCGTTGAAAATAACTTTATCAGTCAACAAAGGTATTACTTCTCTATGTTCTTCTTGCTCTGTTCCTTGCTCCACAATTGATATTACTTTATTTGGAAGAAATGTTTTTCTAAGAATATGTGAAATTGCTGAAGACTGATATTCTTTATTAGGTGGAACTAATATTATTATTTCTTTCGCAGTCTTTAGAAGAAAATCTAATGCTAATAATAATTCCGACAATTCCATTGGGTTTTTTGATAAACTATTAGACATGTATTTAAAAAGGGACATCGCCGTCTTTCGATATTTATCATTTGTAGTAAATTTATTTAAACGCAAAAGGTTTAAGGCCGCAACAGAATTACCTGAAGGTTCTGCTCCGTCATATGCCGGTTTCTCGCGCGCTAATAGTTTTTCATGATCATGTGAGGTCATATAAAAACCACCGTTCTTTTTATCTTCAAAATACTTTTCTAGACTTTCATTCAGAGTAATAGATCTTCTCAGCCAGATAAGATCACTTGTTGCATGATATAAATCTAAATAGGCAGCAATTACAAATGCATAATCATCCAGATAGGCATTGAACTTAGCTTCTCCTCCGCTAAATGACCCTTTATATGTTCTATAGAGTCTTCCCTTATTTTGTAATTTGAGCCAAATGAACTCACCAGCTTTGATCGCTGTATTGATATACTTTTTGTTGTTTAATATAAACCCAACCTGTGCGAATGCCGAAATCATTAATCCATTCCAGGAGGTGAGTATTTTGTCATCTCTGATGGGGGGAGGTCTTCTGTTCCTCTCAAGATAGAGTTTTTCTTTAATACTAGCTCTTAACACAATTTGACTTACATTTGTAATTTTAGAATTTGAAACATTAAGAATAGAACGGCCATGTTCAAAATTACCTATTTCCTTAACATTATAATGTTGACTCATAAACTTTACTTCATCTGGCTTAAGAAATTCGTTTAATTCTTTAGGTGTCCAAGTATAATAATAACCTTCTTCCTGATGACCCTTGGGGCCGATACTATCGGCATCCATTGCAGAATAAAAAGCTCCAGCTGAAGAAGTCATATCTCGAATAATGTAATCTAAAATCTCTTCGGAAATTCTTTTAAAAAATGAATCTTTTGTTACTTGATAAGCTTCAATATAAGCGACAGCTAAAAGAGCATTGTCATAAAGCATTTTCTCAAAATGTGGTACTAACCATTTCTTATCTGTAGAGTAGCGATGGAATCCACCTGCTACATGGTCATACATTCCACCATTCGCCATCTTTTTTAAAGTCAGAGTGATCATGTGGGTTAATTTCTTGTCTCGTTGATTATTTGTCGAAGATGAAATCTGTCTTAGCAAGAATTTAATAGGAAGAGAGCTTGGGAATTTTGGGACCCTATTTAATCCTCCTTCTTTAAAGTCAAACATTTTTTTGTAATAATTAATTGCTGAATCTAAAATATTATTTGTAAGTTTATAGTTTGATGTCGCTCCATTTTGCTCTAGGTTTTTTGAGATGATATCAGTAAGTTTATCAGAAGATTCTTTTACTTTAAGAGGGTAATCATTAAAAACTTTCTTCAAGCGTTTGAGCATAGTTAAAAAACCTGTTCGCGTTCCGCGATCACCATCTCTTGCTGGTAAATAAGTTGCTCCGTAAAAGGGTTTTTTGGTTTCTGATAGCCAGACTGACATTGGCCAACCTCCGCTGCCAGTCAGGGCCTGTACTGCTGACATATAGATAGCGTCTACATCAGGTCTCTCTTCTCTATCAACTTTTATAGCGATGTAGTTTTCATTGAGGTATCTCGCTATTTCTATATCTTCAAAGGATTCCTCTTCCATCACATGACACCAGTGACATGTGGAATAACCTATACTTAAAAATATCGGTCGCTTCAACTTCTTGGCCATTTCAAAAGCTTCTGTTCCCCAGGGATACCAATTAACAGGATTGTGGGCATGCTGAAGGAGATAGGGACTTGTTTCTAGAAATAATCTATTTGTATAAGTCGCTTGGCCGTTTTTCAATCGGTGTTTAGTGCGAGGAATGTAATATTTTTGAATTGAGTTATATTTATCCTTAAGCTTTGTTGCTAATGATGAATTGTATTTCTTGGCCCCTGGTTGTGACTTGTGTTGCAGTAAATTTTTTGTGGTTGCCGCATTACTTTTAATTTGATTTCGACAGCCAATAGCGACAAAGAGAGTTAAAAGTAGCGAGAGATACGAGGTAAATTTAGAATTCATTTTTTTCATATGATATTATATTACCGGAAATAAAATATCCTTGAAAACCATTTAATATTTATTTCCTTGTCGATGCAGTAGAAGTAATCTTATAAATTAAACATGAGCTTCTGCAACATTTTGAGCATGAGATCTAATCTTTCTAATTGCCACCACCATATCTGAATATGTAAGAGAAGACAGGGGGTCTAATTTTCCTTTTGCAACTCTATCAAGATGCACTTTTCTAATTGCCTGTGCTTTAAGCCTAAGCTCTTCTGACTTCCTATGAACAACAGTGAGGTCTATTGAGTAGGTTGATTTGATATTATTGGCAATATTGTCATAAAAATCCTTTACCTCATCATAAAATTTGAAAAAGTTTTCCTTTCCTTCTCCTGATAAGACATCAGAAAGAGCAGATCTTTCAGTGTATTTTGCCAGTCTATCGATGTAATCTGCGATAGATTCAAGTTCATCTGCTACTCTCATCAGGGACTGGGCCAATTGAGATTCTTCAGTGGTAAGGCTATTTTCAGAAAGTTTGATTAAGAATACTGTGATTTCTTTTTGAATATTATCAGTAATTTGTTCATAGTCATTAATTTTGATGAGTACATCAGAAGGGTGTTGTTCCGTTTTCTGATTTAATAAGTCACCAACCAAAAGATACATTCTATCAATAATATCTTTTAGTTTGTCAATTTGAGCTTCTGCCTGGGCAAATGCTGTTGCGGGAATAAGGTCTTTGGGGTCCCCGAGAACAACAAGGTGATGCTCTTCTTTTTGTCCTTGATCAGGAGTTATCTTAGTGACAAAATTTGCTAACTTATAGAGGAAGGGCAGGAAGAGAAGAGTCGCTGTGACATTAAAAACAGTATGCCCGGAAGCTATATGCACTGCTATATTTGTAAAGTCGCCATTGGCATTTGAAACTGCTGGGTCTCCTGGAATAAGCCAATCTATGAATTCTATATAAAATGGGAAGAAACAAAATATAATAAACACTCCAAGTAAGTTGAAGATAGCATGGGCCCTTGCAGCTCTTCTTGCTGTTATGTTAGCACCTACTGCAGCTAGTAAAGCAGTTATAGTAGTACCTATATTCTCACCAAGAACCAAGGCCGCTGCGGTATGAAATTGAATAACACCAGAGGTCGCCAAAGCAATTGTTATGCCTAACATTGCTGAAGAAGATTGAATAACCATTGTAAAAATACACCCGACTGTAATACAGGCAGCATAAGATCCATAATTTTGTTCAGAAAAATAAGAAATAAGGTCTAAGAATTCGGGCATACTACGCAGGGGTTTAAATGCACCTGACATGATTTTTAAGCCAAAGAAAATCATACCAGTGGCAAAAATTATTTTCCCTATCTGCCTAAGCTTATGGGATTTTGCAAATATAAAAGGAAAGCTACCTATAGCAATAAGTAGGAGTCCATATTTTCCAACTTGAATTGAAATAATCCAACCTGTGATAGTGGTCCCTATGTTGGCACCGAAAATAACTCCGATAGCCTGAGTTAAATTCATCAAACCAGCATTTACAAATCCAACAACCATAACTGTTGTGACAGAAGAGGATTGAACAATCATTGTAACAATTATTCCAACTAGAACGGAGTACACTCTGTGCTTTGTAATCGTATTAATGGTTCTCTTAATGACATCCCCAGCTGCAGACTGCAAAGCTTCACTCATGGATTTCATGCCAAAGAAGAAAATCCCTAATCCGCCAAGCACTGTATAACTCATTTCAAATGGACTCATGCATATTTCCTTGGAAACATTAAATTGTTCTTACGGAAATATAAGAAATTATTTAATTCTTGGCCAGATTAGTTTACTCAAAATAAAGATTTATCTTAACGGATTTTGCAGATAGTCATTGCAACGCATTTCCCATTTATCTAAGAAGCTATTTAATATATTCTAATTTACTATTAATAGATGTTAATTTAGATGCAGCTGGAGCTACGATGACAATAAAAAGAAAAATTATTTACACCAAAACTGATGAGGCGCCCGCTTTAGCAACATATTCATTTCTGCCTATTGTGCAAGGATTTACTGCCACAGCTGATATTGATGTTGAAACAAGAGATATATCGTTAGCTGCAAGAATCTTATGTCAATTTCCTGAAAACTTGTCTTCAGATCAGAAAGTTCCAGATACATTGGCTGAATTGGGTTTATTGGCCAAAAAGCCTGAAGCAAATATTATCAAGCTTCCAAATATTTCTGCGTCTATACCACAACTGAAAGAAGCTTTGAAAGAACTTCAGGATCATGGATACAAATTACCTGACTTCCCAGAGGAATTAAATTCTGAAAAAGATAAGAAGGTAAGAGCAAAATATTCGAAGGTTTTAGGATCAGCTGTTAATCCTGTCCTGCGTGAAGGAAATTCTGATAGAAGAGTTGCGGCGCCAGTAAAACAATATGCGAAAGATAACCCACACATTATGGGTGAATGGAAATCTGATTCTAGATCACACGTTGCGCATATGTCAGAAGGGGACTTTTACTCCAGTGAACAATCTGTTGTAATAGATTCGGCTACTGATGTAAAAATTGAGTTTATAGATATCAATGGTACTTCAAAACTACTAAAAGAACCCATTCCATTGCTTGCTGGCGAAGTAATTGATGGATCAAGAATGAGAGTTTCATCCTTAAGAAAATATTTAGAAAAAGAAATTCAAGCTGCAAAATCTGAAGATTTACTCTTATCCTTGCACATGAAAGCTACAATGATGAAAGTATCTGACCCCATTATCTTCGGAGAAGCAGTTAAAGTCTATTACAAAGATGTCTTTGAAAAATATGTCTCTACTTTTGAAGAACTAGGTGTTGATTCTAGAAATGGCATTGGAGATGTTTACATTAAAATCCAATCATTACCAGCAGAATTGAAAACAGAGGTAGAAACTGCGCTGATGGCCTGTTATGACTCAAGACCGCAATTGGCCATGGTAAATTCAGATAAGGGAATAACTAATCTTCATGTTCCTTCAGATGTTATTATTGATGCATCTATGCCGGCAACAATTAGAACTTCAGGGCAAATGTGGGGCTTAGATGGTAAATTACATGATACAAAAGCATTAATTCCTGACAGATGCTACGCAGGAATTTACCAAGAAACGATTAATTTTTGTAAAGAATACGGGGCCTTTGACGTGAAGACGATGGGAAATGTTTCAAATGTTGGGCTAATGGCGCAAAAAGCTGAAGAGTATGGATCTCATGATAAAACTTTTTGGATTGAGGCTAAAGGATTAGTGAAAGTATCTGACTCAACTGGAAATGTTCTAATTGAACATGATGTAGAAGAAGGAGATATCTGGAGGATGTGTCAAACCAAGGATGAAGCGATTCGTGATTGGGTTAAACTTGGAATAAATCGAGCAAAATCAACTGGAAACTCAGCTGTATTTTGGTTAGATGAAAATAGAGCACACGATAGAAGTCTGATCAATAAAGTAAATGTATATTTAGAAGATCACGATACAAGTGGATTAGATATTAAGATTCTTTCTCCTATTGAGGCAATAAAATTTACTCTGGAAAGGGTTAAAAATGGAACTGACACTATTTCAATAACTGGAAATGTATTAAGAGATTATCTAACTGACCTTTTTCCAATTCTTGAGCTGGGAACGAGTGCGAAAATGTTATCAATTGTTCCATTGCTCGCTGGAGGAGGATTGTTTGAAACTGGAGCGGGAGGGTCTGCTCCAAAGCATGTCCAACAATTTTCTGCAGAAAATCATTTGAGATGGGATTCTCTTGGTGAGTTCTTAGCTTTATCTGTATCTCTTGAAGACTTAGGAGAGAAGAACAAAAATTTGAAAGCCTTAATATTAGCTAAAGCATTAGATAGCGCTAATGATAAATTTTTGAAAACGAATAAGTCTCCATCTCGTAAAGTTGGAGAATTAGATAATCGAGGGAGCCATTTTTATTTGGCCATGTACTGGGCTGAAGCTCTTGCTAATCAATCTGAAAATGAAGAGTTGAAAAATAGATTTGCATTGATTTCACAAAAGCTCATCGAAAATGAGACGAAGATATTATCGGAATTAAATTCTGTTCAAGGGGCTCCTGTTGATATGGGCGGCTATTATGATCCATGTCGAGAGAAGTTGTCGGCAGCGATGAGACCAAGCCAGACATTTAATGATATTTTAAGGTCTATTTAATTAAGGAAGATAGATGAATGCAGCGGGAGTGGACAACAGATCTATTTAAAAACCTGTTTTTTAAAGAAAGCTTAATCTAACCTAAAAACAATTCTTTTTTGAAACTGCAAAGGTCTTGTTGTTTCAAAAGTCCAATTTTTGGCAGTCTTGATAACGGATTGATCTAGCACAGTTGATTTACTAGATTGAAGTAGTATCACTTGGTTCACTTGACCTTGTGAATTTATTGATAGTTTTATTAAAACTTCACCTTCTATGCCTTTCCTAATTGCAATTAAGGGATAAGGAGGAGGAGAATAATTTTTTACAATAGAATTAAATCGCCTTAATTTTTGATGCTTATTCTTTCGAACCTTCTGTTCTTTTTTACTTCGTTTAGAAATAGTTTTTAGGGGAGTCTTATTTAAGGGGCGTTCTCCCTTGACCAAAGTTACAGAAACCCTTGACTGACTCTTTTTACTCATGTCTCTTTCGACTGTCCAGGGTATAAATAACAATGAATGCATGGTCAGACTTATTAAAATGGCCTTTGGGCTAGAGAGCATAATTTACAATAACATTATTAACTTTATATTTTATTATTAAATTTTTGTTTATGTATTCTAAAATAGAATAATAAACTCATTAAACCCGTGGTATTCTCTATACGCAATTATACCCCTCAGTGGAACACTGAGTCTTTATTCATCATAACGCATAACTTGTAACCTAATTCTTGTCACTTTATATAAAATAATGTTTCATAGAAGGGCGTTTTTTAAAGCATTTACAATATTTATAAGGATTAATTTATGAAGACATTTTTTTTATCAATTATCTTACTAATATCATTCTCTGCTTATGCAGATAAATCCTATGTCAAAGGTGTTCAAAGAGTAACCTTTAGATCTGGGCCCACAACAGATAGTAAGATTTTAAAAATGATGGATGCGGATAGCCCAGTGACTGTTTTAGAAGCGGGTGAGGAATGGGTTAAAGTAAAAGATAGCCAAGGTTTAGAAGGTTATATCTTGGGACAATTTCTCTCAACAGATGTTCCGAGCAGTCTTCTTTACAAGTGGATAAAAAGTAAATTTGAAAAATTAGAGATAAAACATTTAGAGTTGAAAGAAAAGAAAAAAGAGGCGATCTTAGCGCTAAAGTTAAAAGAAGATGAATTAAACAAATCGACTTCTGACTTAAAATCTACTCAATCATCTTATAAAAACTTAAAAGCAAGCTCGGAAGATTTTCTTAAGCTACAATCAAATCATAAAAAAATTAATGCTTTGTTAGATGATCAAAACTCAAAAGTCTTAGCTCTTGAATCTCAATTATCAAGACATTATATCTACTGGTTTCTCGCCGGAGGAGGAGTTTTGTTGTTAGGTTGGTTTCTCGGATTACAATCTAAGAAAAATAGACATAGCTCAAGCCTTATTTTTTAAATGATAAGAAATGAACAAAAACTGAACATTCTGGTAATTGGTGGAACTTCTTTCTTTGGAAAACAACTTGTAGAAGATCTGTTACAAGAAGGACATGAGATTACCATTGCCTCACGGGGAAATCGGAGACCATTTACAAACGTAAAGTATGTAATAATAGACCGTGATGTTTCTAGTAGCTTACAAACTTTAAAAGATTCGAGTTGGGATAGGGTGTATGATCAAATCTGTATGAATGAACGCCATGCTGAAATGATGATTAGCCTATTTAAAAATGTAGGCCATTACATTCATATATCAACGGGATCGGTCTATGATGGCCATAGTACTGGTCATCTGGAAGATGAACTTGATATGGAGAACTATCCACTATATGAATTTGATGAAGTAACATTAGGTCATGGTGCTGCATATGGAGAAAATAAAAGAAGAGCTGAGGCCATCTTCTTTCAAAAACTTCAATTCCCATTTACCGCGATTAGATTTTGTATTGTTGTGGGAAAAGACGACACTTCAAAACGCCTTGATTATCATATTCAAAAGATTAAAAATACAGAAGAGATTTACTTTCCGAATCAAAACGCAAGAATGAGCTTTATCACCCAAGAGGACGCGTCATCTTTTTTAAGACTTGTAGGAGATAATAAAAACTATGGAGCTTATAACATAATGTCAGGAATCTTATCTATAGGCGAGCTTGTAAATATTATAGAAGATAAAACTAATAAAACTTTAATCGAGGCCTTTGCTAAAAATAAAAATAACTCATCACCATATGGGATTGAAGACGATTGGTGTCTGAACATTGATAAAGCGATATCAATAGGATATAAACCAAACTCAAACTTTAAAAGGTATTTTCAGAATCTAATTCCTAGATAATATTATAGATAGATTTTGTCAGAATAATTAATAAAAAATATTTAAATACAAACTTTAACTTCTCATGAGAAAGCCTGTGGGAGAGGTTCGCTCCAAACCTTGAGGAAAAAGTAGTGGCTAAGGAGATACTTGCAAATGCAGGAAGGTAGACATACCCAAGGGAATAATCTGGCAGGTCAGAAATATTCCATCCTGAAATAATATATGCGATAGTTCCTATCAAGGAGATTGGAATTCCAATTGTTGACGATATAGCGACAGCATCTTGCATCTTCTTTCCTGTCCAGTTAAGCAATGGAACTGAGAGTGTTCCTCCCCCTACTCCAAGTAATGCTGACTTTAAACCGATTATAAAACCCATGAACCAATAAATAGGCTTAGGAATATGTCTTTGTTCAGCGGGTAAGTTAAAACCTTTGAACATTTTGTAGGTAACGAGAAGAAGAAATAAGACAAAGAAAATTTGGAGCTGATGTGAAGTAAGAAATTTTACAACAAATCCGCCTGAAGAAGCGCCCAGGGTGATTCCTAAAGTAATGTTAAGGAAAACAGGCTTGTCTAAAGATGTTTTTTGTAAATGGGTATATGAAGAGTTTAAGGAAGTAATGATGATACAAGATAGTGATGTTGCTAAAACAGAATGCATCAAATAATCCTGTGGAAAATTAAAATATTTAAAACTAATTAAAAGAGAAGGAACCAATATTATACCTCCGCCTACACCAAAAAGACCTGCTAAAAAACCTGAGAATAATCCAATAAATAGAAATACAGTAAATATTAAGAGCAAAGTTTTTCCCTGATATGAATTTTATCTTTTGATTGAGACTAAATAAAGATAGAATATCATCTGAGGAGCTGTTATGACAACACGAACAGGACTAATGGTTATAGATGTCCAGACCTGCTATTTAGAAAAATACAAAGATCAAAAAATGGTGGAAGATTGTATTAACACAATTAACAGTTATACATCAACGGCCCACAAAAAAAATATACCAATAATTTATATAGAGCATGAATTTAAAGGTTTTTTTACTCGATTGTTTATGCAGCTTTGCCAGGGAGGAATGGGAATTAACGGAAGTAAGAAATTTCCAACTGATAATCGAATAAATATTCTTACTTACGATATGGCGCTTAAGTCTGAAGGAAACTCATTTTCTTCCTCTAAGGTTTTAAAGTGGATTAAAGATCATAAAATTAATGAACTTCTCATTTGTGGGCAAGACGGAGCTCATTGTGTTAACTCCACAGCGATAGGGGCACTTGAACTTAAACTAAAAACAGTATTGTTAGAAAATGCAATAATTTCTACAAATATGAATAAATGGTGTAAGAAAAAAGAAAGTCTGATTAACTCTGGAGCAGAATTTAAGCCTGACATATAGCGGACCCAAATACAATGTCTTTGTGTAATAATCTATCTTAAAATAGTATATAGAGTTAAAATGAACTATCAGTTTATATCTACTATTAGTGAGGATTAATGAGAAAGCAATTTTTTATAGCAAGTTCGATCATTATATTAATTATGATTGCAGGATATTTTATCTTACCTGAAATTTACATGCCTATACACATAACTTTAACAATCACCTTTAGTCTTATTTTGGTAATTGGATTTAAAGATGCCTTCCAGAAACGGCAAGCTGTAAAAAGAAACTTTCCGTTTATAGGAAACTTTAGGTATATGCTTGAAATGATAAGACCTGAAATACAACAATACTTTATTGAAACAAATACAGACGGAAAACCATTTAGTAGAGAAGAGAGATCAGTAGTTTATCAGAGATCCAAAGGAGTGTTAGATACAGTTCCGTTTGGTACTCAAGAAGACGTTTATAAAGCTGGTTATGAATGGGTTAATCATTCACTTTGTACAAAACATGTAAATCCTAAAACTTTAAGAGTGATTATAGGTGGTCCCGATTGTAAAAAACCATATAATGCTAGTATTCTTAATATCTCTGCCATGAGTTTTGGATCATTAAGTAAGAATGCCATTTTATCTCTTAATGGTGGGGCAAAAGATGGCAACTTTGCTCATAACACCGGAGAAGGCTCAATATCTGATCATCATTTAAAAAATGGAGGTGATCTAATATGGCAAATAGGGACTGGATATTTTGGTTGTAGGAATTTAGAGGGGAACTTTTGCCCAGATAAATTTTCTGAGAATTCTAAGCTCGAAGTTGTAAAAATGATTGAAATTAAGTTATCACAGGGAGCAAAACCTGGTCATGGAGGTATCCTCCCCGCAGAGAAAGTGACACCTGAGATTTCTAGAATAAGAAATGTTCCTATGGGAAAAGATGTAAAATCACCAGCAAACCATACTGAATTCTCAACACCGAAAGAACTTTTATTTTTTGTAAAGAAGATAAGAGATCTCTCTGAAGGTAAGCCGGTTGGTTTCAAGCTTTGTTTAGGGAAAAGAAGAGAGTTCATGAGCATTTGCAAGGCGATGTTAGAGACAGGAATTAAACCTGACTTTATTACGGTTGACGGTGGGGAAGGTGGAACAGGTGCTGCTCCTGTTGAGTTCACAAATCATATTGGAAGTCCTGGAATTGATGCATTGACTTTTATACATAATTCTTTAAATGGGTTTGGACTAAGAAGAGATGTTAAAATTATTTGTACAGGAAAAATCTCATCAGGATATGGAATAATTAAAAGACTGGCATTAGGTGCCGATTTAACCTATGCCGCTAGGTCTATGATGATGGCATTAGGTTGTATTCAAGCATTAAGATGTAATACTAATGATTGCCCTGTTGGTGTCGCTACTCAAAATCCTAATCTCATGGCAGGACTTGTTGAAGAAGACAAAAGAAAAAGGGTAAGAACTTTTCATGAGCATACTGTGGAATCGGCGGCAGAAATCTTGGGCGCAATGGGTTTAGTGGAAACTTCAGAACTGAGGCCTTGGCATCTTATGGGGAGAGTTGGAGAAAGAAAAATTAAAAACTTTTATGAAATCTATCATTATGTAGAAGAAAATGATTTCTTGAACCAAGTCATTCCTGCTGAATTGAAGTATCACTTTGAAACTTCTAATGCAAATCATTTTTAATGAAAAAGGAGCGTTAAAGAGTCTCAAGGGATTAGAGAAAAGAAGAAAAAAGCAATGACATTTTATGAGTCGGGATTTTGTCCACGATAAATAAGAAATATTCCATTATATTTTCTAAAATAAAATTGAAATTTAATCTCTTCATCGAATTGCTGATTATTTTGAGCGTCAGAACCAATAGCATCTATTTCAAAATCAGCTCGATAGTAAATCCCTTTTGAGTCAGAACGTTTTTCTACATTTATATCTTGAAAACTCAAGTCTAACTTTC
Organism: Bacteriovoracaceae bacterium; assembly: GCA_018675575.1. Taxonomy (GTDB): domain Bacteria; phylum Bdellovibrionota; class Bacteriovoracia; order Bacteriovoracales; family Bacteriovoracaceae; genus M0603. Next base: position 23,050 of record JABGXW010000075.1, read on the forward strand.
CTATCATTTTATTGAGAAGAAATAAGTTCTGAGAAAGAATTTGTGTATTTGAAATATTAAATATAGATTTACGAATCTTAAGTTTAATTTGGACATCTCTTTGAAAATACTTTTCTATAATTAACTTAGTTTTAAAAATCTGCTTTAACGGAACAAGATTTTCTTTGAAACTTATGTCGTTTGCTAGAGATTCAACTTTCAGTTTTACGAGTGATTCATCTGTTTTTTGAGTACAGCTTTGACCGACTAAAAAAATGACTGACATGATTAAGTAATTAGAAATTTTAATAAGCTTTATATACATGTGACAATTATGTAGAAAATATGTGCTTGAGGTAAGACGCGTGACGCCAAGGTTGGACTTAAAAACCCATAAAAAACTACTCGAGCATTAGTTCTGCATGAAGACAAACTAATTGTAGGATATGGTGGTGAAATTGTTTCCTTCATTAATAAAAAAGTTTTTGATTATTAATATAAGTAAGAATTTATAAGAACGAACTTTTTAGTAATATAGCTAATTACAATGACTTATCTGACACACTGTCCGTAGGGGCAGAAAAAGCCACTTAAGTCTCTGTATAATCACTGCTACAATAATCTTACCCAATCAAATAACAAAGGATTGTTTATGTTGAGATATCTATTATTACTTGCCCTTATTACTTCTAGTGCTTTTGCCACTGATGCAAGTTTTCAAACCGACGAAGATAGAACATTGCAAGCGATCAAAGCATCTCAAACCGTCCGCGCTGAGATTGTTAAAGATTCAAAGAAGAGAGAAGTAGCGAGCACCAATTCAAACATTATAGATGAAACTGGTGAACTCGATGCCTATCTTGCTAACGCTGAGTCAGAATTAGATCAAAATTAATTTTCCTATAAATTAAAAAATAAAAGGCACTCATATTGAGTGCCTTTTTTTATGCTTAAGTTCTAATAGTCAATTACTTAATCATTCTTTGGAATGCATGTCTCTTACTCCAGTCTTGAAATTGACCGGCATTAACAAACTTACTTGGGTTTAAATGTAAACCAAACTCAACATCTACTAAAGTATCAACAGGAAGTTTAAGTCCAAGCTGTCTTAAGTTAAGAACGAGAGAAGATTCATTAGCTGATTGAGTAAGTCTATAATCGTTAAGAGTCAATGTTCTACTAAATAGTACTTGCCCAGATTTTTTAATAGTAAGATCGTATGTAAGTTCTTGCTCATAAGTAATTTTATCTAATGTTAAAACTAACTCATTTTTAAAGATGTCATCTGTTCTTAATTGTCCTTTTAAGGGAGCAAATAATTGTACAGCATTATAAAGATCAACATCATGTGTTTCTGTGATAGAAAGGTTATCTCTTCCACCAAATCTATTTCGAGTAACTCTATCGGCAAGAAGTAATCCTGGAGTTGAAAGGTCTTGAAATTGGATATTTAAGTTGTCATTTAAAAGATCGGCCCTCACTTCAACGTTGACTCCTAGGAAATCAAAAGCAGCTTGAGAAAAGTTGAATGTCAATCTTGCATTAGTTCGTGCATCAACAACTGAGTAAGCTCTTCTTTCTTGTCTATATCTTGTTTCATATCGACAAACTCTTTCAGAGTAGGGAACTTGTCTACAAACTCTTCTGCCTGGCTCAGTTCTACATGTTCTTCTGCCTGGTTCTGTGTGACAAACTCTTCTTCCTGGACGATTTCTACAAATTTGTCTTCCGTCTGGTCTCGTTCTACAAACTCTTCTTCCCGGAACATTTCTACATACTTGTCTCCCTGGACTAGTCTGACAAACTCTTCTACTTGGTTCTTGATGGCACTCTTGTCTATACCGAGTCTCAGTTCTGCAAACTCTTTCTTGATAAGGAACTTGTACATATCTGTATTCTGTTCTTCTTGTTTCTGTTAAAAGGTCTAGAGACCTTTGTCCTCTTGTTCCATCAAAGTTGAATCTGCCTGAATCAGAATTTGATCCAAACGCAAATGATGAAAATAGTAGGGCCAATAAAAGTAGGCTCGTTTTCATTTTTCTCTCCCTTATAATTATTAAAAAAATATATAAATTACATACTAATTACACCATGGTTGAAAGTATTTGTGCTCAGTGTCTAATCATGTAATATTTTCTTGTTTGTAAGAAAATGGTGTAAAATCGCATCAGATTGACATTTTAAACCGTTTTATAAGTCCCAAAATGTCACTAGAGCAGAACTCAAAATAGAGGTACAAACCGAGGAGAACTTCACAAAACCAGTTACTTATAGTATGTAAAATCTATCATTTAATAAAAGGTTTATGACTAAAATTAGTTGATCTGCTATAAATAAATATGAAAAAAAGATCAATATTACTAAGCCTTTCAATGGTCTCCATAATCTTTGTTTCAAATTTATACGCAAAGTCTTCAGAGTTTATTACTAATAAAAAAATAGGACCTTATCCCTACTATGCAGCCCATATTTCAAATGAGGATAAGGGTAAAGTTAATAGATTAAAGCTTCTAAATAGTGGTATTGCGGCATTTCAAGAAAGAATCGATATGGTTCGAAGAGCAAAAAAAGAAATTATTCTGGAATACTTTATTTATGAAAGAGACACTGCAGGAAAAGTACTTTTAAATGAATTAATTAAAAAGGCACAAGAAGGTGTTCGTGTTCGTATGCTTTTAGATAAATCTATTACAATAATTGAAGTAGATGAATATTATGGAAAATTTATTAAAGAGCATGGAATTGAGCTATCACATAATAATAGAGCAATAGATCCTTCATCTGCACAGTTTAGAACACATAGGAAAATATTTGCAATTGATAGAAAAGAGGCCATTACTGGAGGGAGAAATATCGGTGATGACTATTTTGACATGGACCCGGAATATAATTTCTATGATCGAGATGTTCACATTACAGGACCAATTGTTCAAGCTCTGTGGGACTCATTTGAGGGATTTTGGAATCACTCTCAAATATTACCATCTAAGGAACCTAAGCCTTCCCATAGATCACGGATGTTTCGTAATAGAAGATCGAGAGAAAGATATGTCAGTCTTCGATCACCACAGCATGAAAGAAGACTTGCTGAGGCAAATGAATTTGTAAATAATATGGAAGGTGTCGACAGTATAGCAAAACGAGTTGAAGATACAGCTAGGCCTATTTTAAATAATATAAAGTCTCATCTCTGTCCGAAAGTTACATATGTATCAGATACTCCTGGTGCAAATTTAAAAAGAAGAATTTTTAATGACTACCGAAAGAGATATAAAATATTAAGAAAAGAAATTCATCGAAGGCTTCTCGATAAGAATGAAACTGGAGATGAAGTTATTCTTATCTCTCCTTATTTCATGTTAAATAATCAATGGGAGAAAGATCTAAACTTCTTATTAGGAGAAAATAAGAAAGTTAAGCTTTATACAAACTCTTTGGGATCCACTGATGCTTTTTATGTAGCAGCAAACTTTTATAGAATTATTTTTGACTGGGAAAAAAAAGGTTTAGTTCCTATGATCCATGATTCGTCTTTTGGTGCTCTAACTCCCGTGTATGATGAATCTGTTGCTAAGGCCCGTTGGGGAATGCATTCAAAAACACAAATATACGATAATGATTCTGTTTATATTGGGACTTACAATATTGATAACAGATCAGACTTCTACAACGCAGAGATGGGAATATTTTGTGATGGTTCGAAATCTCTAGTAGATGAATTAAAAGAAAATCTTAATAAAAGACTTCAGAATGCTTATACAATCACTGGTGAGGGAACTGCTATAGACAAAGACGGAACACCTGCCGATGTTTTTGGTAATGCCAGTGAAGAAGAGCTTAGAAAAATGAAAATGATGAAGGTTCCAGGAAGACTCTTTGAATTCTTAATGTAAAAGCGAGACGATCAGTCCCGCCTATATTACAAGCTAAAACTTGTAGATAGCACCAATCACAATACTCAATTGGCTTGCATCCGAAACAATTCTATATTTAACTTCGGAGAAAAGATCAATTTTTTTTCTCCAGTCATAAATCCCCCCGGCCACAAGATCTAGGCCTAAGTTGGTTGATGTGGACTTAACTTTTACTGTAGAGGCAAGAACAGTTGTGTTTACAGATGATTTATAGAAATGCATGGAAACACCAGCACCGGTGTAAGGTGAGATTTTGTATTTTGACATTCGTTTAAATGAGTATAGGCCATATGCACTTACTATGAAATCACTATAATCGGCATTAGCTGAGTTTGCTGACCAGTATTCTAGACTCGACTTTAATTTGACTTTATATTTTGTGACACTACCAAGGGGAACATCAACACCAAAAGAAACCGTGGCGTCACCATCATTTGGACTAACAAATCCTAAGTGTCCACCGACACTATTAATTTTGATATCTTTGAAAAACTCTTTTGGAGTAATAGATTTTGTTTTTTCTTTTCGATTCTGATCAATTTTTTTCTCGTAACTAGATTTTGAAAATGCATTATCCGTAAATAGTAAAAGTAAAGTTATAAGTATGAGCTTCATGTGCCCTCCATATGTGTGTAGATGTCTCTAGATAAACTCTAGTAAACTAATTTCTTAAAGCAAAGCTCTTCTCATGCCGCGGCGCCTCATGACCAAGGCCTCCTTAAATTGCATGATTTCAATAAATATATCGGAGAGTATTAAAATGAGTAAAAAAATTGCAGTTATTTTATCTGGTTGCGGGTATTTAGATGGATCAGAAATAAGAGAAGCAGTTCTCACTCTTACGGCCCTAGATACTTTAGAGGCCAAGGTGAGTATCTTTGCACCTAATCAAGATCAATTCCATGTTGTAAATCATATACTTGGGACAGAAAATCAAGAGAATAGAAATATTATTGAAGAGTCTGCAAGAATTGCCAGAGGAGATGTGACCAATCTAACTGAACTATCAGCCCAAGACTTTGATGGAATCATTTTTCCTGGAGGTTTTGGTGTGGCCAAAAACCTTTGTAATTGGGCATTTGAAGGATCTAACTGTCAGGTCGATTCTAATATTGAGAAATTAATAAAGAATTTCTATGAACTAAAGAAACCTATCGCTGCCATTTGCATCGCACCGGCGTTGATTGCCACTGTTCTTGGAAGTCAGAAAATTACTGTGACTATAGGAAATGATCAAATAACAGCGGATGAAATTATAAAGACAGGTGCATTTCATGAAAATAAAGAGGTCCATGAAATATGTATCGATAAGAAACATAAAATTATCTCAACTCCGGCCTATATGTATGGTGATGCAAAACTTCATAAAATTCAGGAAGGAATCTTTTCCTGTGTTAAAGCTATGCTTGAGCTGACTTAGATCCTAAATTGCGTCTTTTTTTTTCCTATATTCTTTGAGTATGGAACCCCAAATCGTTAAAAAATAGATAGATTCTCATAACTTAAGTGGGTAGGTTCTTTTTTACACACCTTGTTGTGTCGCATTGCTCTTTTGAGATCTCTGTTCTAATGTCTAAATATTATAATAATTCTTGGGGAGAGGATTCATGAAAAATTTATTATTTGTGTGTGCTATTTTATTTACTATTTCTTGTGGTAAAAGTAATGAAGTAACGGCCGAGGATCCAATCTTAAACCCAAATAATTGTATTCAGAGTTTAAACCATCGAGGTCAATATCGTCCATATGGTGCGAGAACGACTGCAATTAGAGCAAATTGTATACCTCAGCAAAGAGGAGCAACCTCCTGGCAAATCAAAACGAAGTTTAAAAAGTTCCCAGCTAAAGTAAGAGTAAAGATTAATGGAGCTATTGTAGCTGATGAATGTTCTAGAAATAGGGCCTACCCAGGCAGAGTAACAAGAGCTCGAACTGGATCAGAGGCAACAATTTTTATCCCAAGTTTTCAAGCACCACTTAATGGTAGAGTTCAGGTTGAGCTTGTTAAGCTAGGTAAGAAATGTTTTTGGTGGTCTTCTTTTTACTATCAAGGAAATACAAGATTTACTGTTGGTAATGTGTCGACTTCGAGACCTGCTGCAGTTGAAATCTTATTACCACAAGGCCGTTATTAATTAAAAATTTATTCTAAATACTTTTGTTGAATGAATTCAATCCATTAAGAAAAAAATGACTTTAATAAGGCTTCTATTTAAATATCTCATTTTCTTCGTATTATTACTTAATATATTAGGTTGTGATCAAGAGGATGCAAAAAACCCAGCCCATCCATTTACCATTTTAACTTGGCGATCTCAAGACACTTCACGAACTATGACTGTCAATTTTAAACTTGCTGCTAAAGCAAGTGAATCGACAATTTACTACGATGTGAAACCAGGTACTGAGTCTTTGGAATCCTATACAAATAAAAAATTGGCAACAAAACATGAGATCAAAAATCTCGCGGGATTACATTATTTTCAAGTAGAACTTGATAACTTGCAACCTGCTACTCTTTATTATTATGTCATAGCTGACATAAATGGGGTTAAATCTAAGGAAAGAAGATTTCGAACATTACCGGATGATAAAAGTAATATAAGTTTTATTACTGGAGGGGATATGGGAACCCAAGGTGCCTTTGTTCCTCTTCTAAAACTTGCAGGTAATACTTCTCCTGATTTCGCTTTAATTGGTGGGGATATTACATATGGTAATGGTGAAATTTCAGCTTGGCCTAAGTGGATTACTTGGCTTCAAGCTTGGCAGGAGAATATGGTGACAAAGGATGGCAGAGATATTCCGATTGTTGCTGCAATTGGAAACCACGAAACAAGTGGTCTTATTTCTAAAAAAGCTCCTTTTTATAAAAACATATTACGGCAACATGAAAAAACCTACTTTATTAGAAACTTTGGAAAAAACTTAAGATTATTTGTTTTGGATACGGGACATATTGCTCCACATTTCGGACTACAAAGAATATGGCTCAAAAAACAATTAAAGAAAGCTAAAAAACAAAAGATTCCCTATAAAATGGCCATTTATCATATACCTTTATATCCAAGCCATAGAAAATATAATCTTGTGCAAGCCAAGATGGGAAGAATCTTCTGGAAATCTTTATTTGAAAAATATGAATTATTTACTGCATTTGAAAACCATGACCATACTATGAAAAGATCACATCTCCTTAAGGATGGTAAAGTCACTAACGATGGTTCAGGAGTTTTGTATCTAGGAGACGGCTGCTTTGGAAGGAATGCTAGGGATGTTGAGCAGCCTCGATGGTATTTAGCGAAGAGCGAGGCCGTTGAACATTTCTGGCATGTAAAGGTTGATTCCGGTGGTGTTTCTTATAAGGCCATAGATCTTAACGGTAGAGTGATCGATGAATATCGAAGAGATGCTCTAAAAATTATTAATTCTGATTAAATCTAAAATTAATAAAATCATCTACTAAGATAGGGTTAATATCTACTTGTTGGTAAATAATAGAGAGGATATAATCTTGTTCTTGTGTAGAGAGTGGAGTGTACCTGTGTCTACTTTTTTGCCAGGCCCAGCCCCATCTGTACTTGCTTTTAAAAGGAAAGTAATGACCAGCACGAATTCCGCGATACATTAAGTTTCCTTGAAAGGGTCCAGCAACAGCTGTGACACATTCTTTTAAGGAAAGATCCGCTCGCTTTAAATCTTTCTTGTCTCCGGCAACCCAATAGGCCATATCATGCTTTATACAACAATTGGCCCATAGCATTGGTTGATCCCTAGTTCCTTCGGGATATGAAGTACAAAGGTCTGTTTTGAAAGCTTTAAATTGAACATTTAATTGGTCTTCTGCGAAAAGATCAAAACTGTAAATTGATATGAGTAAAGTTCCGAATAATGAGAGTGAGAGAATTATATTTTTCATTATAAAAAACTATCATTAATTAATATGTGATGGGAATTAAATAAAAAGCGTGGCCTTTAATGTTATAAAATGACAGGCATTTGCTTCATGTATTCTTTTATAATTGATGACTTATATTTATGCTTACCTTCAATAACAATCCAGTCTCCCTCCATAATAACGCCGAGCAAATGACTTGAGTTTCCTGAAAAAATGAAAGTCGATAAAATGCTTTCTTTTGGTTTTCCGTAAAAGAGCGGGTGATTATTGTTAATAACTATACCAGTTAAAAAGTCATGCTCTTTAAATTGCCACTCCCCATCTACACCTAATGCAAAACGAGAATTTTTTAAAGAGCGATGATATAAAAGATCACCACTATCATCGAGTTCAATTTTACAGAGCGGATTTCTCTCATGGTTATTTAACCTTTCTAAATAGTCGAGCCAACGCAATTCTTCGAGAGGGCTTAATCCTATATGGCTGTCTGAACCAATCGTCCAGCGACCAGACTTTTCATTATAATTTTTGAAGGGAAAAAGGCCATCACCTAAATTGGCCTCTGTAGTTGTGCATAAAACTATATTTGCATTAGTTTGAATAATCGCACTCATTTCTTCTTGGGATATATGAGTAGCATGAATAAGATTAAAGTATTCATTCACATTGGTGTTATCTACAAGCCATTCGATGGGGGACTTCTTGAGAAATTGTTTGCATTCTTCGACCTCTTTAAGCTGTTCTGAAATATGAATATGAAATGGAGTCTTAGGATTTAGGTTTGCACACGTTGCTTTAACATCATCGGGAGATACAGCTCTTAACGAGTGAATTCCCGCTGCTACTTTTACATTAGGATATGACTTAGCATAACTTTTTACAAAATCTAAAAACTTAAAATACTCATTTGTATTTTTTAATAAAAATCTTTTCTGCCTTGAATGGGATTCTTCACAAAATCCACTTCTTTGATAAAAGATAGGAACTAAGGTGAGATTAATTCGCGCCTTTTTAGCTGCATTCATGAGTCTAACACTCATCTCTGCAGGGTTGTTAAAAACTTGCCCATTTGTATCGTGGTGTAAATAATGAAATTCAACAACATGGGTATAGCCATTCTTTAGCATTTCACAGTAGAGAAAAGTGGCTAAGGCCTCTAATTGATCAGGGCTAATTTTTAAGGCAAGAGAGTACATTTTTTCTCTCCAAGTCCAAAAATTGTCTTGTAAACCTTCTGATGTGATATTTTCAGTTAGTCCTGCCATGGCATATTGAAAGGCATGTGAATGTGTATTTCTAAAACCTGGAATAAAGTATCCAGAAATATTTTCATCAATATTTTTACCTGGAGGAAGACTTGATCGAACATCAGAGATTTTTCCATCATTAGTAACAATTGTATAACCAGGGGAAATCCATTTCCTATTTTTTAGGACTGCTTCGAATTTCCAAATCTTAGTTGTCATGAACTTAACTTTCCCATTTCTTTACATAATTGTTCGAATAGTTCCTTTAGAACGGGGCGGATCATTGGCTTTATTTTATAAGAGTACTCATTCTTTTCGGTGTTCATATAAACATCTTGAGACATTTCCAATTGTAAGGCGTGAATTCCTTTAGAGGGTTGTCCAAAGTTTCTTGTAATTTGGCCACCTTTGAAAGGTTCATTATGCTTAACCGAATAGTCAGAAGCATTCAAGACGGCCATAGCAATGGAGATGATAGATTCGTGGGCTGAAGTTTTATCATTGTTGCCAAGAATGAGATCTGGAAAGTCTTCTTTTTGAATACTTGGTACATTTCTTCCAATTGAATGACAGTCAAATAATAGAGCATGGGTAAATTGATTTTTTAATTCTAGAAGTAAGGAGTCAACTTGTTTATAGTAGGGTTTGTAATACAAATCAATTCTACGATTAATTTCACTTTGATCAGGCTCCATATTTTGATTATAGAGACTCTCTTGTTTGAATGATTTAAGTGGCACTAAAGAAGTTTGCGATCTCTTATCTGAATAAAGTTTTTCATTTTCTATATCTCTGTTTAAATCGATTACGTAGCGAGAATAAGGAGCTCGGATCATCACAATCCCCATTTCAGTACAAAAGTCATAGAGCTGATCCACAAACCAGTCGGTATCTTCTGGATGTTTTATATATTTTGGATTGAAGGCTGGAATAATCTCTTCAGGAAAATAAACTCCACTGTGTGGAACTGAAACCAGTAATGGTTTTGTGATTATTGCAGGTTTTTTAATGATAAAAGCTTCTCTCTTCATAAAAATACTATACAGCAATAAGGACAGACTGCCATTTTGCACCCTGATATAAATAAGTGATAATATATTATCAATGGAAATAGCATTAACAGGTGTTTCTGGTGTTGTGGGTTTTAGATCTTGTCATATCTCTTTTTACTCTATTATCATTGATGAAAATAAAATTAAGGTCCCCTATTTATGATGATTAGGGAATTAATTGAATTTCTAAAGACAACTGAAGCTCATTGTTCATGATAGATGTGGTTCTGAGTAAATGTCTTTTTTGATCAATCTGTTTCTGAGTAAAGTTCTTTCTTAAATCGACAGGTATAACTTTTGAACCAATAAGTTTATTGGGTTTATCGAATCCATTTTCTACTTCGATTTCATACTTTAAAATGCCTTCACTAAAGATGAGCTCACTGATTAATACAGAGGTTCTAAAGTTCTCAAATTTGTAGCTGATATTATTTCTCAATGTGGTCGATCCAATAGTACGTATTTTTCTACAATCATTGCCTGCTTTGTTGCAGTTGAATAACTGAACATTAATTCGAAATTCATTTTCAGTTCTATTTTCATCCTCTTCCTCTGAATTAAGAATATTATTAAGTTTTAAAAAAGTAGGAGTGATGACTAATTGAGCTGCTTCAATTCTAAATAATTCATAAGAGATTGTGCCCTTATTACTTAGTGGTAAATTAAGAATATATTTTTCCATTAATTCTTGGGTTAACATATCGAAATCTACTCCCGGATAATATCCTACCTGTTCTTTAATCCAGCTCAAATGCCGAGAGACGTTTGTATAATAGGACCTTTTACATCTCATGGAAGTATCAGTAACATTTACAGTAGAAGCTATTCCGATCTGTCTTTTTTTGTTACCTTTCATAATAAATGCAGGACCTCCAGAATCTCCCGACCATGCACCCATTTCTAAACTCCAAATTTCATTTGGGTTCATGTCTCCACAATACTGATCATGTAATATCGTAATCTCTTTAAAGTTTCTATTGCCGGTTACCTTGCCAGCGCCATCTTTCCCAAACCCTGAAATGATAACTTGATCATCTGCTTTAACATTTAAGTGCTCTAGTTCTGCGAGACTAATGAGAGGCACGATTGACGAAATATCAATTGGTGCTTTATTTTTTAATATAATTAAAGCGATATCCTCTTTTTCTTGTCCTCTAAAACTTACTTTAAGATTATCTTCAAGACCTGCTGCGAGTCTTTCTTCTTTACGAAATTCAGCTTCTTTTATTCTTTCTTCAGCATATTTTGCATAGGCTGAATTTATAATAACTTTATGAACAGGTACTCTTATCGTTGCATTTAGCTCATCCACAGCTATTGAATTCGATAGAATTATTCCAGTCACCTCTGCATCATTAACACAATGAGCAGCAGTTAATGCAATATATGGATGAATAATCGTGCTTGAACAAATCGAGTTTTTTGTTCTTAAAAAGGCAACATTTTTGAATCGGTTCTGGGCATCATGTTTTCCATCAATAATCTTCGATATGATAACATTTTTTACTTTCCCAGATATTTCTTTTCCGCGGTGATCAACACATGAAACAAGAGTCAAAAGCAGAAATATAGTAAAATAATTGGCCAATGAACACTCCTCTAGTTGATAGTTGATTAATATCGACAACATACCTCACCTTTTGACGCGGCGCCACCATAGATGTAAAAGTTCTAGGTCTGGCTGATTGACTTACGCAAAACTTACGTATAATCTCCACTAGTTAATTGAATGTGCCAATCTAGGAAGACCTTCATGACCCAAAAAAAGGCTAAAACAATAGTTAAAGAACTTTCGAGTATCCAAATTCTTGGAGCGCGAGAACATAATTTAAAAAATATTGATATTAATATTCCAAAGAAGAAACTAGTCGTCATTACGGGGGTATCTGGTTCTGGAAAATCATCTTTAGCGTTTGATACTCTCTATGCAGAGGGGCAGAGAAGGTATGTCGAATCTTTATCATCCTATGCCAGACAATTCCTTGGGCAAATGGAAAAACCAAAATTTGATTCTATAAAAGGTCTTTCTCCCACTATTGCTATTGAACAAAAATCATCTTCAAAAAATCCACGTTCTACAGTGGGAACAATTACTGAGGTTTATGACTATTTACGCGTATTATTCGCGAGGGTTGGAACACAATTTTGTCATATCTGTGGAGAAGAGGTAGGCAGGGGGGATGCTGAAACTATGGTGGAGCAAATTCTTGATATTCCAGAAGCAACAAAAGTTATGATCATGTCTCCTGTGATTATTAATAGAAAAGGTGAATACAGAGAATTATTAGATCAGTTACGAGGGGAAGGATTTGCTCGAATTCGAATTGATGGAGTTATTCATGAGTTAGCAGACATTCAAGCTTTGGCAAAAAATAAGAAACATAATTTAGATATCATTGTTGATAGATTAAAAATTAAGTGTGGAGCAATATTTAAAAAAAGACTGAGAGACTCTGTAGAAACAGCTCTTAAGCATGGAAATGGAGAATTAATTGTTTATATAGACGGAAGAGAAGATCTTAAGATGAGCGAAGAAAGAACTTGTTGTGATTATGCTTTTCCTGAGCTCATTCCCCAGCTTTTCTCATTTAATTCTCCACACGGAATGTGTGAAGATTGTCATGGCATAGGTTCTGTAACCTCTATTGATCTCGATAAGATAATCCCCGATCCTTCGATTCCTATAAATATGGGGGGAGTGAAACCTTGGGATAATTACTTTGATGATAAAGGACGTAAAAGAGAAGTGACTTGGGGCCTTATAAGACTTAATGGGATTGAAAAAAAATGGGGAATTGATTTAAAATCTCCATGGAATAAGATTCCCACGAAAATTCAAAAACGTTTGCTCTATGGCACCACAGAAAAAAAATATCAACTTAAATTAAAATGGGAAGGAGAAAATGGGCAATCGACCTGGAATGTTGATTATGAGGGGTTGATCCCTAGGTTGATGCGATTGCATATGAAATCTAAGGGGGATGGTAAAAGATCATGGGTGACAAAATACACTTCTGTTCTTCCCTGTAAAAGTTGTAACGGATCAAGATTAAAAGAAGAAATTACGACTATCAAGGTCAATGGAAAATCGATTCAGGATGTGACAGCTCTAAGTATTGTAGACTCATACGATTTTTTTAAAAGATTAAAACTTACTGGAAATAAAAAGATAATTGCAAATGAATTATTAAAAGAAATATGTAGTCGTTTGGGATTTCTCGTTAATGTTGGTCTGAGCTATTTATCTATGGATAGATCAGGACCTACTCTTTCTGGAGGAGAAGCTCAGCGTATACGATTAGCTTCTCAAATTGGATCTGAATTAACGGGTGTGCTCTATATTTTAGATGAACCTTCTATTGGATTACATCAAAGCGACAATATAAAATTAATTAATACTCTTTGCCACCTTAGAGATATTGGAAACTCATTACTTGTTGTTGAGCATGATCAAGAAACCATGGAAGCTGCTGACTGGATTTTAGATGTTGGGCCTGGGGCAGGTCGATTAGGTGGGCAAATCATTGCAGAAGGAACACCTACACAATTGAAAAAAAATAAGCATTCTATAACGGGTAAGTTTTTATCTGGAAAAGAGTTGATTCATGTCCCTGATTCAAGAAGGGTCCCAAGCAAAGATAAAAAGAATGATTGGATTTCTATTCAAGGAGCATGTGCGAATAATCTCCAAAATGTAACGGCAGAAATACCTCATGGAATATTTACATGTATTAGTGGCGTTTCAGGAGCAGGGAAATCATCTCTTATAAACCAAATTTTATTTCCAGCATTAAATAAAGTTTTAAATAATTCTGATGCTGAAGTTGGAGAGCATAAATCAATAGAGGGATTAGAAAATATTGATAAAGTAATTAATATTGATCAGAGGCCAATTGGTAAGACCCCTCGATCTAACCCCGCAACATATACAAAGGTTTTTGATCATATTAGAGATTACTTTGCTCTTTTACCTGACTCAAAAATGCTTGGCTATAAGAAGGGGCGTTTTTCTTTTAATGTGAAAGGGGGACGCTGTGAACATTGTCAGGGGGATGGGTATATAACAGTAGAAATGCACTTTCTTGCTGATGTTATGGTTCCTTGTGAAGTATGTAAAACAAAACGTTTTAACGAAGGAACATTGAAAGTTCTCTACAAAGGACATTCTATTGCAGATGTCTTAGACCTATCTGTTGTTCAGGCGAGGGAGCTATTTGAGAAACATCCGAAAATATCTAAAATTCTAGATACCTTGATTGAGGTTGGACTTACATATATAAAACTAGGTCAACCCGCCACCACTTTGTCTGGTGGAGAGGCCCAACGAATTAAACTCGCTAAAGAATTAGCGAAACGTGATACTGGTAGCACTCTCTATATTTTAGATGAACCAACTACAGGACTACATTTTCAAGATATTCGAAAACTATTGCAAGTTCTCCAAAAACTTACAGACGCAGGAAATACTGTGCTTGTAATCGAACATAACTTGGATGTAATTAAATCTGCAGATTATGTTATCGATATGGGTCCTGAAGGGGGAGCGAGAGGTGGGAAAATCGTTGCTAAAGGCACACCTGAACAAGTTGCTAAAGTGAGAAGAAGTCCTACAGGAATCTTTTTGAAGTCTATATTTAAGATAAATAACAAGACCCGAATTTTCTAAAAAACTAACGATAACAAGATTAAGATATTCAATAAAGATCTTTTAAAAACATAAAATGGTTTAGAATTGAAAAAATTAAAATGAATAATTAATACCAACTGAAGCAACAGCTTCATTAGATTCTAATGAATACTCAAAAACTGGTTTAATAGAAATATTATCAATGTTTGAACTGATATTTAATAATTTTGTTGAGAATTTCTTCTGTACAACTTGTGAAATTGTTCCGCTTATATGTACTAACGATTTTTTAGATAAACCTGTTGTTTTTTGAACTTTTTTAGAAACAATTTTAAGTTGGTGTTGTACTGTCTCATAAGAAGCTAGACCTCTTAATATGTACATTGTAGGATCTTTGGCAAAGGCCTTCGGAGCAGAGATGGCCATGATGATTGATGCAAATAAGAATGTACTTAAAAGATTTTTCATATTCTGATCCTTAGCAATATAATACCAGATAAAGCACCCATTGGTTCAGTTTTTTGTCAATATATCTTGTAATATTAAAATGTTATAAAGATTAGTAATGAATTACATTGTTAATAATTGCCTCAATAAAGTGCCATTATGAATATAACTTACCAATATTATGTAACTAAAAGCTATCTATTTACAGTATTGAAGTTTTGATGAGAATATTAGTAATTAAGAATAATAATAAGGAAAAGGATATCTATGTTCTCTAAAATAACCATACTTTTTTGTCTAGTGTCTTTCTCTCTTAACCTTCAAGCTTCAGAGCTCGAAATTTTTCATGATAAGACATCCTTAATGAAGTTTAAATCAGAAGACTGGAAAAATGAAAAATTAAGTTCGACAGTAAAAGGAAAATTTATCTCTCAACCTCTCTTTAACATTCATCGTAGAATGCAAGCCACCTATGAAGGTTTTTCATTACAGGAGGTTTTAGATATCGCATTTGGTGATAAGGATTGGAGAAAAATAAAAAAAATCAGGTTCTTTGCAAAGGATGGAGTTGTTAAAGAAGCAAAAGTTAAAGAAATGATTGCAGGTTTTAAAAAGCATAAGGGTATTATTGCAATTAGAAATAAAGGAAAAGAAGATTTGGATTTATTTGTTAAAGGGATTAATACAATTTATCCAGGGCCATTTTATTTAGTATGGTCGGGTTTCTCTAAAGAAGATTATTCTGGTGGAGCATTCAAATGGCCTTACCATCTTAGTAAAATTATATTGATTTCAAAATAAATGAGAGGGACAAGATTATAGCTAAATATATATTTCTCATATTAACCATCTAGATTGCTTTTTTTCTTTTTAAGCTCTGCTAATTTTCTTTTTAATTCTAGCTCTTCTTTTTCAATATCTAATAATTTAGAATTAATTTGAGAATGTTTCTTTTCTTCAGCCTCTTGCATCTTGATTAGTCTTGCTTTTGCTAGCCTTGCCTTCTCTACTAAATTTGTTTTTATTTCCTCTAATCTGCTGATTTCATATTCTTGTTCATCAATATCTTTTTCAAAGTCATTCTCTGATAATTGTTGACTCTCATTTTCTATTAAAAGAATTATTTCCTTTGCTTGTACAATGTCTTGATTCCATTTTTTAACATTTAATTGAAGTTCAATTACCTTCTCCTTATTTCTTTCTAGCTTTTGAACTTTTTCTCTTACTCCAGATATAATTGCTTGTCGCTCACTTATTTTTTTTTCAAAAGACTTTATTTCACTTTCTCTCTCTTCAAGAGATTTCTGGGTACCTGAAGTCGACTTTTTAACAAGTAGTTTACCCATTACTTTTTTGGCATTTTGATGGTGAAAAATTCTTTGATCAGAGACCACATATCTAAATTCAGCAATTCTTAGAACATCTCCATCAGATACAGGTATTTTTTGAAAAGGGTCATATTCGTCTGAATTAATAATAAGATTTTCTTCTGGATTATTACTGAGTGCATAAAGCTTGTTTGAATTATACGAAAAAACTCC
The DNA here is from genome assembly GCA_018675575.1 of Bacteriovoracaceae bacterium. Classification (GTDB taxonomy): domain Bacteria; phylum Bdellovibrionota; class Bacteriovoracia; order Bacteriovoracales; family Bacteriovoracaceae; genus M0603. The sequence continues at coordinate 39,755 of JABGXW010000075.1, forward strand.
ATAAGTTTCATCGTATGATTCGAAAGGACCAAACTCAGTTTTGTCTTCAATAGGACCATTAACTTTATTTGTATAATCGTAACAGTAATACCCTATTGTGCTTTCTTCAGTACGATGATCGGTTTCCTTATAGTTTTGAGATTTGTCAAAGACTTCCATCCTTACTGGAAGGGTGTCGCTTTGATCTGTTTGATTTCCGTCTTTATCATAAAGACCTTTTTCCATTTCTTTTATAAGATTTCTTTTTACCATATGGGTAATATAATACGTTAAAACAAAGAGTTATAATAGAAGGGTATAGGAACTGCCATGTAAAACACATGGCAGTTAAGTCAACTATTTAACTAAACTATGGAGTAACTGGAGTTGTTGGTGAACAAACTATATTATGCGCCTCTGCTAAAGCTCGTTTTGCAGCTTTAGAAGTATCATATGGAAGTCTGCTCCTCACGGAGTCTAGATCACATTGGGCCTCTTGCAGGCGGCTGGCCATTATAGATAGATGAGAATATACCCGCGCATCCGAGTCGACCTTTTGGCATTTCTTGAATCTTCTCTCTGCTCTTGTCAGTTTCATTGAGATTTCCGCCCTTACATCTTCTTGTGAGTCCAGTCTATTTCCAATAGATCTTTGTACATCTCTCATTGAATCAAGGGAAGGTTCTAATTGTCTATGATCAGCTAAGTTACTATCTGCTTGAGTTAATCTATTTCTTAAACTGATTATTCTACCTGGGATAGTTCTACTTTCTTCTTCCATGCTTGCGTTATTTTGAAGAGCTTGAGAAATTTTCTTTTCAGCTTTCGTGATACCTTTTTTAGCACCTTTAATTTTTCTTTTCAATGTTCCCCTTCTAAAAAATCCAGCATCAGGAAGTTCTGCTTCGTATTTAACAATATCTGCTTGAAGATTTATTATCTCTGTTCTCTTTGCTGATATTAAATTTGTATTGGCAATAATAACACCAGGAATAGATTGAAGTCTCCTCTCTGAATAATTAATATCATTGTTGATATTTCTAACTAAAGATTCAAGTTTTCTTTCTTCTTCTACTCTTTGTCTAATTTTAGATGATTGAATAGAAAGCTCTCTTGCAAGTGGAGCAATAACTTCATCTTGAAAATTAGCTAAATTATTAGAAAATCCAATAACATCAGCTTGATAAGGCGTACAGACTCTAAATTCATCTTGGTTAGCGTTGTTATGATGGTCTTGTGCCATTGTTTGAGCTGGACCTAATGTCATAATTGTTGCCAAAGCGGCCAATGCCAGCTTGTTTTTACTCGTCATAAAATTCTCCGTGTTGTGGGTATTTTTACTAATCTTTTAAATATACGTATTAGGTTTTTAGCACAGGATGCGCTGCGCGTCTTTATTTCTGTAAATACTATCTATAGGTATTTCATCGAAATTTCAGGATGTTATTCACTATAATGAGTTAGGTAATGGAATAATCTCGTGCTATGTTCTCGTTTTATACCATTTAAGTAAAGTCATTGAAATCCTTATAGGAAGGGAGCGAATTGGAAGATAAAGATAGTCCAAATTTAAACAAAAGTCCTGACGAAACTTCGGAAGTTGAGCTTGCTCAATTTGAAGATGCAAACGAATTAAGTCCAATAGGACCTTTTGATACTCCAGAGGAAAATTCTTTTCAAATGGAAACGACAAATCCTATAAATTATGAGGGAACCAATCCTTCCATTTCTGCAGAGTTGATTGATAGTTCTTTAATAACTGAAGAAAAAGTTTCACATAAAGAAAAATTCGAAGCGACTCTAAAAGACATTCAGACACTTTTAACAAAGATCATTTTATCTCCTTTTGTTTTGATGCGACTTGTGTGTTTGTTAACTGGCGCATTTGTTATCTTACTGACGATATTTTTTACTCTTTACGTAGTAGACTTTTTCGGATCGCTGCCCGACATAGAGTCAAAATCGTTTAAAGATATAAAACTTGATGCTGTATTAAAGGTTCATAAAAATTTTAGAAATGAACGCACTAGAAAAAAATACTTCTGGGTTCCGTTACACAAGATTAATAGAGAATTAATCTATGCTGTAATTATGTCAGAGGACTCAACTTTCTTAGAGCATAATGGGGTCAACTTCAATGCTATGATCGATAGTTTGGCCACAAATATAAGAAAAAGAGAATATCAAAGAGGGGCAAGCACGATCACTCAACAGGTGGTTAAAAATGTTTATATTAATCAAGACAAAACTATATCTAGAAAACTAAAAGAAATTCTTATCGCTAGGGACCTAGAGTCAAAGTTCTCTAAAAATGAAATCCTTGAAATCTATTTAAATATCGCTGAGTTTGGCCCAGAGCTTTATGGTGTTGGTATGAGTGGCTTCCATTTCTTTAGAAGATCGACAAAAAATATAACTGCTGACCAGGGGGCTTACCTTGCTTTAATGCTTCCTTCCCCAAGAAGAAACTATTTCTCTATTCATGATAATCACTATATTTCGAAAAAGAACTCTAGAAAAATGAATAGAATTTTAAGGGATATGAGGTACCTCGAGTACTTAAGTCCTAAACAATATAATGAAAGAAGAAAGTTTTCCTTCATTAAGGAATTGTTTAAAGAATAAACCTACTCAAATATTTTCTAACACCTTTTATATAGTTAAAATGACTTAGCGTTTGCGTGCCGCGCAAGGCCTTTCTTATTAGTAAAAGTACTGAAAATTAGATAGAAATACTTAAAATCTACTAAGGGAACATATGAAAGTGCTCGTACTCAGCTTATTACTTATAATCTGCTCTATCCAAAATTCTTATGCTATTAGTCCATCCGAAAGAGGAGAGCGATGTTTTTACTCACTTGCCAAAATAAGACCAAGTGCTAGTGCAACTTTTAAAATTACACCAGCTCAGCTTTCAACCGCTGAAGATGCCTTTAAAATATGCTTATCTGAATACTTACAAATTAAAACTATTTCTCCTGTAGGAGATGAGCATTTAGCTGTAGAGTTCTTTGAAACAGTTTTTAAAGGTTTAAATTTTCCTTTTAAAATCTATGATGTTCCCTCTACAGTTAGAGCTAATTCAACACGAGTTAATATCTTAGCAACCCTACCTGTCAGCAAGAGGCTTAATAATGATAATTATAGATATGATTGGACAACTCGATCAGACATAAAGTCAATAATTCTCAACAATCATATGGATGTGGTTAATGCTATTCCTGAGCAATGGGAACAGGAAGGCCTTGTATTCTCTGGTAGAATAGCTCCTAGTTTAAATTTTCCAAATGAAGACTTCATTTGGGGGCGAGGTGCTCTTGATATGAAAGGAGTGGCGATTGTACAACTCCTGTCCATGGTCTTGATAGATAGACTCCAAGTCCCTATAAAAAAAGATATACATTTTTTGGCGATAAGTGATGAAGAAGAGGGAGCAAGTGGTGCAAGAGGGACCTTAGCTGAAATGACTGCTGGAAAGAAGCTACACGCTCTCTCAAATGCTACTGTTATGTTAGGTGAAAGTGGAGGAATGATTGAAGGACTTGAATTAAAAGATAATCAGGAAGCGGGACAACTTTATAAAAGCGACAAAAGCATCAGTCTTATTGGCGTTGAAGAAAAGGGAACAGCATGGATGAAGTTTAAAGAAGAATCTTTTATCAATTTATTACATGGCCTTAATAAATTAAGAGTCCTAGATATTAAAAAGAAAATTAAAAAAATAAAGAAATATAGATTACTTCAAAACAAAAACTGTAGATTGGTAAATGCTAAAACTCCTAATAGTAAAGTAAATGTTGTTGCATCAAAAATAATTTTTAAACTTCATTGCTCTGCTAACATCAACTTAACCGATCAACTTTTCATTGCTTTTACGGACGGATTTAAAGAAGTTGAATTTAAGTCCACTAGAATAAACGAACAATTATATAATATAACTCTTTCCACAAAGAGTTCATCACATGGATCAATTGGGCTAAGTCAATCAGTCTTAGATGTTTTCACTGCTGGTTTACATCGAATTCGAGTAATTGATTTGACAAATAGAGGCAGTAAACCGAAATTCTATAAAACACAATCTACCGAAACGATTGACTTATTTTTAGATAAAATGGGAGAACTTATTCCTAAGCTTCGATTTTTCAATCGCTTCACATGGATTAAACCCCTTAAAAGAATGATCTTAAAAATGGTTTCAAATGAATTTGGAATTGATGGACTTTTTAGAACTAAATGTGAATTTACAGCATTTCATTACAGGTCCTCAAATGCTTCGGCCTTAGTTGATTGTCGATTACTTCATACTGCAAAAAAAGGTCGCTCTGCTAAACATTTTATTACAGAAATTAAAAAACATATAAAGAATCCAAAGCTAGTTATTGAAACAATGTCATTGGCAAATGTAACCACTAGTTCAACAAAAACAGAAGCTTATAAAATTATCGAAAAGTCTCTAATAGACAAAGATGAAAATGCTACCATAATTCCTTACATGTTTCCTGCAGGATCTGATCTAAGATACTTTAGAAATCCTGAGCTTTTAGGTATAAAGAACCTATCAGCTATTCCAAGTTATGGTGTGTTCCCAGTGAAGCTCAATTTTGAATTATTAAAAACCATGCACGGTTCAAATGAAAGGTTTCCTGTTAGACAAATCAAACCTGCAGTTGAAAAATACTTTGAAATATTGAAAAACTTGAGTATTGCTAAGAAATAGATTTAAGTTTTATGTAAACTTCGCGTGATAACCAAGCATCTGTTGCTGCATAATTTAATTGTTGTTCAGTAAGAGATTCCTTTTCCCAATTCGTCAGTTTATTCTTCTTCGATAGCTTTTTATCAAAGAGAATAGCCGCTAGAGAACGGAGTCCTAATTTTTTGATCCCTAATTTTTTTGCGAGGTCCGCAATCTCAACAAAACCTCGTGCTTCATAAGGTGCCAACTTTTTCAGACCTTTAATATCATCATGAATGGCAACTCCGGTTTTAATAATTTTCTCGTCTTCAAGTAATGCCCTAACTTCTTTTATTAATGGAATTTTATTAAGCCTAAAGAGAAAGGCTTCTGTATTCGTTGAAAGTTGTAACAGGCAAACCGGATATGATTCACCTTTTTTAAAAGCGGGTCTTGTTTCTGTATCAAAACCTAAAATTGGTTCTGCCTCTAACACTCTTATCGCTTCGGCACATTGGTCCTCATGCGTGATGAGAGTTACTTTCCCTTGAAATGAGATAAGAGGAAGGTCATTTATCTCCTCATTAGATATTGTTAATTTAACCATAGTGTAAGACAATAGAGCTATAGAAGGTGTTTGGAAAGTTAATTATCTAATGACTTATAATTGTGGTCATACTTTTGCCAAGAAGCAGTGATTCTCATACAATAATAGTAGGTCATTCCCCAGAAACTAAGGTTTAAATGGAATTTTCTAAGCATCATAATTATAGAAATCCCCAGTATTTAAATTGGCTTCGTAAACAAAATTGTCTTGTTTTGAATACTTCTGCAGAGTGTGCTCATCACGTTAGATTGAAAACCAACGGGGGAAAAGGATTAAAACCTTCTGATTATTTCTGTATTCCATTAACTCATGAGTACCATACAATTGGTGTTTATGCTTTACACCAAATAGGAGAAGATTCTTTTTTTAAACAGTTTAAACTAAAAGTAGAAGTTCATTTCATTTTCCAATTAAGAAAGTATTTGAAGGAAATCTATAACTTTACCTCTAAATCTACTTGCACCGATCTAACTCTGGTCATTTCAGATTTAGTGGCAGAGATTGAAATGCGAAGACCGGCCTCTGATATTTTTAAAAAAGTGAAGATAAAGAAGAAAAAAAATAATGATTTAATAAAGTTACCTAAGCAATCAGAAAGTGAATATTATCAAAAAGCTCAAGAGTACCGACGACAAAAAAGTAAAGAAATGAGGGATGCTATCAAAGTATCTAAATATTCAAATTCATTTAAACAAAAGAGACCAGTAGGAAGTCCTACAAAACAACAAAACGCCATTAACCGAGAGTACTATGAGAAAGCTAAAAAATTAAAAAAGGAGCAAACAAGAACACTTAAAGCAGTATTACTTGAAGAAGAAAAAAATATAAAACTTAAAACTAAATCTAATAAACTATCAACTAAGCAGAAAGATATTAATAAAGAATTTTATGAAAACTCTAAAGAATTAAAACGTAAGCATGACAAAGAAAACCGCGACAAAAATAAAATTAAAGCATCAGGAATCAGAAAAGAATTATACAGACGTGTTAAGGAAAGACAGAAGGAATATAAAGAAAGCAATCTAGAATCACCTTAGTTTTGACACTTTCTAATGCTACTTAATAAGCTCGGGTCAAATTGTTGAATCATAGGTCTGATTTGCTCCACAATACTTTTATCTTGCCTTAAGACTTGTACTAAACGACAGAGAGATTTGTTTGATTGGCCAGAGTCTTCAATGATTTTATATCCAGTAATGTCGTATTTCGTATCATAAAAGATCTTCCAGAGTAATTCTCTATATTCTAAGGTTACATTTTGACCTGAAAGGTTTGTAAGTTTTTCCCCTAGCTTTTCATCGTGCACGGAAAACTGCCAGGTCAAAGAATCTCCCGAACCAAGGTCAAGAGTTCCCTCATAAGTCTTGGGCAAGAACCCTTTCTTTGATAATTTAACTAACTTTCCAGACCTTTGACCGGTGGAGTAGCTATATTGCAGTGTGGCACCTGCGACCCCACAGATTATGAGTATGATAAGTATAGTCCAAGCAAAAATTTTTTTCTTCATTTAAGAATTTTATATGGATCGTTTAAATTGATCAATGATTCTTTTTGTCATAATTACTTATGCAGAGTATTGTAACTAATATTAAAATAAGGAAATACTTATGACTTATGAATTCTACAAAGTGTTACATATTGTATCTTTAATCTGTATGACTGGCTGTCTAGGAATAAACTTTTTCTCAGGAACCCCGAGGAAATGGGCCAGAATTGGAAGCATGATAGCTAGCTTTTTGCTTATGGTCGCAGGAATGGGCTTGTTGGCAAAGACAAAGCTTGGATGGCCAACTTGGGTTATCGCAAAAATGGCTATTTGGATTCTGGTAGCGATCTCAGCTCCTATAATGGCAAAAAGAATTAACGATAAGAAAGAGTTTGCATTCTCGGGAGTTCTTGTTTTGCTCTCAATTGCGATCATATTAGCAGTAATCAAACCTTAGAAAATAAATGTCTTCTAAAGAATTAAAAAAATGGGGACCTCATAGACATATTAATGGGGACTCAACAGATCCTGAAAACTTTAAAAAGGTTATGGATACAGATAAGGCAAAACTTATTTTTGCAGACCCGCCCTATTGTCTTTTAACTAGGCGAAATAAAAAAACAGGAGCACTTAGAGATGCTAAAAAAGCAAAAATAAATCATGAGGCAGTTACTAGATATCCAAATGTTAAGGCCTATCGAGAATTTACTGAAAAATGGATGTCTGCTGCCATTAAATTTTTAGATTCTAATGGAACCTTTGCAATTTGGACAAATTTTTTAGGTAAAAAACCAATTCTAGAAACTGCGGAAAACCTAGGACTTTTTTTTCATAGTGAGTTTATCTGGGGAAAACTTACTAAAGAAACTTCTGGAAACGAAACGAATGTACGAGTTTATGAAGTCGCCTTATTGTTTAAAAATAAGCCTTATGAATCTGAAATCATTTTACCAGATTCTGCTTATATCCCTAAATCTGTTATTACCCATTACGATGAAGAGGGCGAAACAGGAAATTTCAATAATCATCCAAATCATAAACCCTTTAGTAGTTTGGAGCCTATCATAAGAACATATTCTGATGTGGGAGACAGAATACTAGATCCGTTTACCGGTTCGGGATCGACGCCTGCGGCATCAATAAAATTAGAACGCGTTGTCTCTGGTATTGAGTTAAGAGAAGAATGGGCCAAAATTTCTCAAGATCGACTTTTTAAACTTTCTTCACAAACAATGGTTAAGTCAGAGTGATCAAGTAAAAGAGTTGCTGGACACTTAAAACCATTGAGTAACTTACTGAGTATTTGTTTTTTATTTTCACCCACAACAATCAATAAAATAGCTTTGGTTCGAAGAAATTTTGTTGCTCCATAAGTGATACCCTTTGTATTATCTGGAAGATCTAAATCTTTTTTGGTTTGGCCAGTAAGGTTAACTTCACCATACTCAAAATTATCTGGTAAATGGGGTTCATGAAAAGCAATATGTCCGTTTGGTCCAAGGCCAAGTATTGAAAGATCTGCTTGGTGAGGTTGGTGGAGGCTCGGAATGATAATATTCTTATAATATCCCTTTAATATCTCAGCAAAAAACTTATTAAATTTTCCTTTTTCTGCACCATCTAAAATATCATCTACTTGAATAAGCTTTTTATTCTCCAGCCAGCTTGGGCGTAACTTTTCGAATAAAAGGTAAAGTTGTACTGGAGTTTTTCCAGCTGGTATGTAGAGTGATGTGGCCCCGAATTCTGCAATCTTTTCTTCAGTCCATTGATACGCAAAATCAGCAATGGAATTTTCATCTTTTAAATAGATTATATTCATAATTATACTATAATATGGTTAGGAGAACTTATGTCAAAAAAAACTCTAATCGTCACTGCTCATCCTGATGATGAATCTATTTTTTTCTGCGGACTCATCCAAAGCAGAAATAGTGATGACTTTAGGGTTGTCTGTGTTACAGATGGTAACGCCGATGGTCATGGAAAAATCAGATCAAAGCAATTTACAGCAGCAATGAAGGCCTTAGATGTCGACGACTTTAAAATGTTATCTTATCCAGATATTTATGAACAAAGACTAAATCATAAAGAGTTATGTGAGGATTTATGCCAATTTACAGACATAAAAGAGATTTATACTCACGGTATTTTGGGTGAGTATGGACACCCACATCATCAGGATGTTAGCTATGCTGTTCATAGATGTTTTGACAAGAAACTTCCTATTTGGAGTGTTGCTTATAATTGCTATCCAGACAAAGAATTTAAATTAACCGATACTCAGTATCATTTAAAAACCCAGATTCTATCAAATATCTATCTCGCTGAAACTAGACGCTTTGTAAACTTCATTCAGTCTTATTGGTATGAAGGCTTTGCTAAGGTTGATTTTGAAGAAGTGGAATCTCTTTATGAATATTTTACGATTGCTAAAAAACCTGATCTGTCTAAATTAAAAAAATTCAGATGGTATTGGGCCTATCTTGAGTTTAATGGGGGCCAGGTTGCCCCAAGGCCATTTTAACTATTTTACAATAGAAATATTTTTAATGACAATCGGTTTTATTGGAAAATTAGCATGACCTGATTTTCTGGTTGTTTTCGCTAATTTAATTTTATTAACCACTGGCATTCCTTTGGTTACACGACCAAAGACGGCATACCCAAAGCCTCTAGGGTTTTTACTCGTATGATTTAAATTGGCATTGTCATTTACATTAATAAAAAATTGAGATGTCGCTGAATGAATTTCTCCTGTTCTTGCCATGGCTATGGTTCCAACTTCATTTGATAGACCATTATCCGCTTCATTTTTAATTTTATCCATAGTGGTTTTTCGTTCTAGCTCTTTGGTGAATCCGCCACCTTGAATCATAAAAGATTTAATGACTCTATGGAAGATAGTTCCTTTATAAAAACCAGACTTAATATAGCTTAAAAAGTTTTTCACAGAGACTGGCGCTTTCTTATTATTAAGTTCTAAGATAATATTACCATAAGATGTTTCCATTTTTACTGTAACTTTTTCTCCATACAAAGGAGGAGTTTTAGCTTCAGCTAATGTTGATAATTGCATACAGATAAAAATGGTACTTAAAATAGATAAAAGTTTCATACTTACTCCTTCCATGATGTAAAAACACGATAATATTTTCTCGTTTTTTAAGAGTCTTGTAAAGATTGATGAGACTGAAAGAATCAATTTATTAGACTTTATTGGTCAATTGAAGCTTTTAGACTAAATAAACCAGTTTTTCCTTTAAAAATTATTGATGGAATAGGACTTTCACCGTCTTTTATACCTGGCATGGCATATAACTCTCTGAGTTTAATTTTTCTAGATTTTAAACAAATTTTTGAATCTTTAGCTGTGACTTTGACCGCCATAAACTTAGAATCTTCTGCATTTAAATAGATATCAATATTTTGCTTGATTCCTTCATGCACTTGATTAAGCTTCTTGAACCATGATGAAGGTAAAAAGAAAATTGGCTTAATTTTTTTCTTCACAAAAGCACTCATCTCCTTCTTTTTTTCATCAGTATTTATATCTTCAAAATAGATCATTGTTTTATTTTTAATTTCTAAAGTTTCTAGGATATCGTCACCCATAGGCTCATCGATTCTATAAACTAACTTCTTGTCATTTTTAGTAAATAATTGGACGTAGAATTTTCCTTTTGCGGTTCCGAACTTAATTTTTTTCAATTGATTAACGACATCCCATATATCATTGGAGAGTGTTGTATTTGCAATTTCCAAAAATCCTTGTAGACTTGTTTTTAAGTCATTGTAACCAATCTCAAACTCACCAATCTCTGCTATATATCTCATAACCATAACAGTTAATGCTATATTATCGGAAATTAAGTATTTCTGTCTGACGGCCAGCATAGAATTGAAAATTCCACGTGCAAGGAGAATTAGCTTGTCTTGAGGAATATCTAAGTTTGAAAAGGCTTGTGAAATATCGTCACGTTGTCTGTCGTCGTCAGTGAGAATATCGATTTGAGGGTCATTGAGATCATCTGAAGTAGGATCAGAATCATCATCTCTCGTTACATCATTTGTCGTTTGCCTGGTTTCTGAAGTAGTTGATATCGTATTTGAAGATATATCTTCAAAATTTGATTCTAAGCCATTAGAGCAGGAAGTTCCAAATGTTAAGGTAATAAGACATGTTAAAATTAATGTTAGGAGTTTTTCTTTCATCATGAAGCAGTTAAACCACAGAAATAAATTCAGGTAAAGAGTGCTTGTAAAACTTCCATGGAGTATTAGAATAAAATGATAAATACCGAAGTTAAGGACTCTTTAATGGAAGAAAGAAATTATTGGAGAAAATGTAGCACTTGTAAGAGCAAGATAGCGTTTGGCTCAATCTATCAAAAATGTAATGTTTCAACCTGTCGAAAAAATATCTATTGTTCTGTCGATTGTTGGGATGTTCATAATCCTGTTATGAATCATAAGTCGTCTTGGGCAGAAGAAGAACGCGCTCCAAATAAAGGAGAAGAACTTGCTAGGCGAGAACCTCAAAGAAGAATCGTACCTTCAAAACCTTCTGGTATGAAAACCATTCCAACTGGAGACTATGCTCTCGATATTTTAATTGTGGCAAGTAAACTGAAGGCCTATATAAAGGCAAAGCATGACATGAATACCTCTGGAAATGTCATGGAAGCCTTATCTGGTATTGTGAGATTAGAGGCTGATAAGGCCTGTGAGAAGGCCAGAGCAGATGGCAGGAAAACTTTAATGGCCAGAGACTTTTAATTGAAAGGCCATCCTAATAGGATGGCCTTTAAGCTGGTTAAGGCTGGCAGATCTTAAAATTATCTTCTAGCATTTTTATTTCTAGCATTTTTAATTCTTTGGTCCTTTTTAATTTTTTGGTGCTTATTTCTAGCATCTTTAATTCTGTCATCATTACTGTCGTCTGAACGACCTTCATTAGTTAAAGCTGGTCGATCTGATTTGACTTCGGGGAGTTTAAATTCTTTATCAAATGAAGTACTGGTTTTCTTTGTATCAACTAATTTGTCGCTGTTTGTGTCAGCATTTGCGCTGAAAGTCATAAAAGCTAATGATGCTAATAGGATGATGTTTTTCATAGGTTACTCCTCTCTCTCTTGTTGGTGCCAAATGGCTGGTTATATGTCCTACGAGGGGGTTGGCGAGGGGGTTGGAAAAAAGTTCCGTAAAAAATAATATTTCTCTTAAGTAATTGTTTTCATTACAATGAGATATGTCGATTAAAACTAAAACGAAACTTCTAGCGTTAAAACTCGTAGGAATAGGGAATGTAAGTGATTTTGAGCTTATGCAGCTTATAACTAACGGTAATCGTGGAGCTTTTGAAATGATGTACAACACGTATAAAAGACCGATTTATAATTTTCTCCTTAACCTTATGAAAGGTGATGAGAAAACTGCTGAGGATCTTTTACAGGATACATTTCTAAAGGCCTTTCATCGTGCAAACCAGTTTAAAGAAGATGGTAAATTAACGGCTTGGCTTTGGGCCATAGCTAGAAATAATGCTTTTGACACATTCAAAAAGAAAGATGCATTAAATTTTATCACCACACTTACTAATGAAGATGGTGAAGTTATTGGACCCGAAAACTTAAGTATAGAGATGACTGATGCTGAAAAGATTTTAATAAAGAAGTTAGAAAGAGATGAAGTTCATCATTGTATTGATAAATTGAAAGACAAACCAAAAGAAGTTGTGATGTTACAAATGTTTTCAGATCTTAGTTATGAAGAAATTTCAGAGAGTGTTGAAGCGAGCGTTAGTAGTATAAAGTCTCTGTTAAATAGAGCACGTAAATCTTTATTTGCCTGCTTAAAAGGAATAAAAGAGAAACAAGAAAACGAAAAAGGAGGGTCAAAATGAAAAAGTTATATTTCAAAGAATTGGCCAAGAAAATTGAAGTCGATGTGCCTAAAGAGCTCGATCATCGAATACTTTCGGCAATACCTTATGAAGAAGAAGAAAACTTTTTTAAAATAGGCTTTTCTTTTGCTTTAGCTGCTTCATTGGCCTTTATCATTTATATGAATTTTGGAATTAAAAAGACTCGATTAGAAGAAAACTCATATGCCATCTCAGAAATGATGGAAAATAAAGATATGTATGAACAAATGGAATTATTAGGACAAATTGAAGATCTAGAGCTAAGTGATGCGGATTGGAAGATCTTGCTCGAACAAGAGGAAGAAACGGATGTTTAAAAAAATACTGTACGGAGTATTTATAGTGACCTCATTACTTGCATCAGAAGCTATAGACGAAGAAATAATTAAAGACTTAGAATTTTTTACAGATATGGAAATGGTCGAAGAAGAATTTGTTGAATTATCAAAAGAAATTGATAGCAAGTTATTAACAGCAGAAATGGAGACAGAGCAATGAAAGCAATAATATTGGTGACATCTATCTTATTCTCTCTAAATATATTAGCACAAGATCAAGTGAGTGAGGCTGTGAAGTCCAAGCCGCTAACTGACAAGTATAAATCTGCTAGAGAGAAATTTAACAAGCTTTCACCAGAGGATAAATACATATTGAGAGAACGCTATAGAAAGTATTTAAAGCTTCCACCAGCGGCTAAAGAGATATTGCAAAAAAGACACATTGAGTGGAAAAAACTATCACCAGAAAATAAAAAGAGACTTAAAAGACAATATAAGCAATTTAAAGACATGGATAAAGTAAAAAGAGAAAGACTTCTCGAACGTTTAAAGAAGTTCCAAAAGATGAGTCCTGAAGAAAGAGAAAAAAGACTTGATAAGCTTAAAGCATTAAAAAGGGCGGCGCATAAGGGTAAGAGAGATTCTATAGAAAGGAAGTTACGTTTTTTAGACATTATTAAAGGGCGTAGGGATCCAAGAAAAATTCGAAAAAGGGCAAGAATGAGAAGGGATCGCAACAATAATACAACAGGTGATACTAATGTAGATCCATATACTCCTCCTCCAGGAGGTAGCTCCCCTTTCCCTTAAGCTCTTGCTTTTAATGCTTCTAATTCCTCATAGTAGGATAAAAGTTGATCTTCAGCCTTATGCTTGTCCATATCAATACCTCTGATTGTTTTTACTTGCTCTTTATTTGAATTAGAATAATCAATATTGGAAAGTTCATTTTCGAGACCTTCAATAATCTTCTCTAGGCTTGTTATAAGACTTGGAAGTTTTTTTAATTGCTTTTTCTCATTATACGAGAGCTTTAGCTGTGAGCAACTTGTGCTAACATTTAGATCAACAGCATTATTATTTTTAGTACTTTCTTCTTCATTTTCTGTTAACAATCTTTCATAAGAGCTAGCTTCTAAAAATGCTTCAGCCTGTTCATATCCCGCCTCGAAGCCTTCTAATGTTTGATTCTTAAGCAGCCAAATTTTATTAGTCACATTAGATAGGAATGAGCGATCATGGCTTATTAAGATTAACGACCCTTTAAATTCCGTTAATGTCTTTTCTAAAATCTGTAAAGTTTCTAAGTCTAGATCATTCGTAGGTTCATCAAAAACCCATAAGTCGGCTTTATTAAGAAGGTTCTTTGCTAATTGAAGACGATTCTTTTCACCACCGGAGAAAGTATTGATAGGCCTATGGAGTTGATCTTTCTTAAAAAGAAAGGATTCGAAATAAGCAGCAATATGTCTCGTTCGACCATCCGGAAGAGAAAGTTGATCATTTCCTTCTCCAAGAAATTGCGCAGGAGTAAGATCACCGTCAAGTTCTTTTCTCATTTGAGAGAAGTAATAGATTTTCAAGTCATCTGCCCGTTTTAGTAGACCTTCTGTTGGATATTCTTCACCAATGATAAGCTTAACTAAAGTCGTTTTACCCACTCCATTGATGCCCATTAATCCAATTTTATCGCCTTTGTTTAATGCAAGAGTAATATTTTTGAAAATTGATTTGTCATCATAGGAAAAAGATATATTTTGACAATTTACAAGACATTTAGTTTTTCGACCAGAGTTTGCAATGTGAAGACTTAATTCTTTTCTTGCTCGAGACTTTAAAGTCGTAATCGTACTTTTTAAATCTAAATAATTTTCAACACGCTTTTTTGATCTTGTTCCTCTTGCCTTGATTCCTTGACGCATCCAAGCTGTTTCTCGTGTAAGAGAGTTTTTAAGTTTCGAAATAAGTTTTCTATTTGCTTCTTCTTGATTTTCTAAGTGGACTAAGTAGTCTAGATAATTTCCCTTGAAGGAAACAATTGTGCCTAAAGCAATATGAAATATTTGATTAGTAACAGAACTTAAAAGATGTCTATCATGGGAAATTAAGATGAAAGCAGCTTTTTCAGATTTCAGTCTTTCTTCGAATAGTTTGATAGTCTCTAAATCTAAATGGTTTGTAGGTTCGTCCCAAAGAATTAAAGAGGACTTAGCAGAAAATCCTAAACTAAGAAGTATTTTTTTCTGTTCTCCTCCACTTAGGTCTGAAAGCTTTGTATCAAGGTCGGTTAGGCCAAAGTATTTTAAATAAGATTCATAGCCTGCTATTAAATCCCAAACTCCTAGGTCTTGAAAAAGGTCGACGTCACCAGATTTTTGAATTCTATCGAACTCAGGATAAAATCTAAAAAAATAGTTTTGAATAGTGTATTCCTGCTTGTTTCCATCAATGTCTTCTAGTGGAAGCTCTTGAGGGATGTAGAAACAATTATACTTAATATTGTCTTCACCTTTTGACTTATCAAATTGAAAGGCTGGTGTGCTCGGATCCGGTTCGATTTCACCTGCTAAGATCTTTAAAAGAGATGATTTACCTTGACCGTTAAGACCTAAAAGACCAATCTTAGCATCTGAATGAATAGTAAAAGTGGCATTCTTAAAAATTTCTTTAGTGCCAAATGTTAACTGAATGTTTTTTAAGGTGCATAGTATACTCATTAGTAGATAAACCTAAAAGAATCTAAGTGTGATTCACTTAGATTTAAATGGTGATAGAGTTCTGATTCTATTCTTTTGATATTTTCAATTTCCTCATCACTTATTTGTTTGTTTTTCTTTTGAAGTTCTAATAGTCTTGAGACTTGTTGTAAGTAGACTTTTTTAATATCTGCTTTGGACTGTTCCAGTATCGCGATACTCTTTTCTCGTGCAATCTCATGTGCTTTCTTAATTAAGTTCTTTAGTTCAGGCTTTGAAAATCGAGCAACTTTTAATCTGATTGCTTTGTCTGCATCAATTAACTTAGAATCCAGCATTTCCTTATTCCACTTGTCAGAAAAGTTATTACCCTCAGGGCTTAGCAAGACTCTGATATGTGTAGGGGGAAGAAACTTATCTAGCTCTAAATATTTTGGTGCTACAGAGCCTAAAAGAAAAAAGAGCTCCAAGAATACTTTTGGTGATTTGTTCTCGTTTCTCGTCGCAATTGTCGCATTTCCATATTCTTGGCCTAAAATCATCTCGATAATTCCTACAACCATAGGGTGATCAAAAGTCATAAATATTAGATCTTCTCGATCTTGAGCCTTATCTCGATTAAATGTGTAGGAAAAGCCTTCTTCCGGAAGGTAAGGGAAGTGAGGAACAAACATATTATGTGATGGCTTGATAAATTGGGTATCGCCATCAAGGTCTTCACAATCAACTCCAAACTGATCATATACTCTATCCAAAAATTCTCTTAGTTTTGGAGATTCATCAATCTCTTGTATTTGTTTTTTTATCTGTTTAGCCTTTTTCGAATTAAAAGAATTGATTTCAATTAAAATATCTCTACCATTTTCCAGTTCGACCTCAAAATCTTGATACTCTACTTTGGACTTTTTTATAAAGTTATTTAGTTTGGAATGATCATTTTGGAGAAAATCTTGGCAGTCTTCCAATGCCGAAGAAAATGCGGATTTATTTGCAGCAAGTATTTTCATTGCTCCCTTGGATGTTTTTTCAAATCCATTAATTGCCTGATGATACCAGCGGAAATATATTTCTTCAAAAGAATTCTTTATGTAAGGAACATGTATCGTGATGTCTTGTGTCTGCCCTATTCTATCAAGTCTACCAATTCTTTGTTCTAATAAATCAGGATTTTTAGGAAGGTCAAGTAGAATTAGGTCATGTGCAAATTCAAAGTTTCTTCCTTCTGAGCCAATTTCAGTACAAAGTAAAATATTAGCACCTTCTGGCTCATGGAAATAGGCAGCCTGTCTATCTCTTGCTATAAGTGAAAGGTCAGAATGAAAGAGTGCTGGCTTATTACCAACTGTTGTTTCTTTCAAATCTTTATCTAACTTTAAGATGAGCTTTTTTGAACGACAAATGAGTAGAGTTTTTTTGTTTCGATTAGAGTTTAGATAATTGCTAAGCCAAAGTAACTTCATCTTATATAAAGCTTGAGTTAGAAAATCATCTTCACCTTCATTAAAATATTTATTTTCATCCTCATGAGACAGCTCATATGATTTGAGAATTCTTTTTGGAAAGAAGTCATAAACTTGAGTCATCACTTTCCTAGTGTTTCTGAAATAGATTCTACCTGTTCCATGACGATCTAATAATTCAGGAATAATACTAGTTTTATCATCTTTACTAATATTTAATTTATCTAAATAATCTATATCATGATCATTAAGGTGAACTTCAGCGCGAACTTTTTTAGCTATTTCTGCCATTTCTCGATAATGGATTGACTCTTTTTGATATGCTGCGAAATCGTGGAATCTGTTGGGGTCTAATAATTTTAATCTAGAGAAATGCCCTTGCATTCCAAACATCTCAGGAGTAGCGGTTAAGAGAAGAAGTCCAGGGATCTTTTTACTTAGCTCTTCTACTTTTTGATATTGAACACCAGGTCCTTGCTCTGTATATTCTAGAGAATGGGCTTCATCAACTACTAACATATCCCATTCTGATTCTGTCATCAATTTGGAGGCGATATCTGAACCGCATAATAACTGTATGGATGTTATGACTAAATTGCTTTGATCAAAAGGATTTATTTCTGGTTCCAAATTTGTTTGTTCATTTATTACCGTGAATGACAAGTTATACTTTATCAACATTTCAACAAACCATTGATGACATAAAGTATTTGGTAACACGATTAAGACTCTTTCTATCTTGTTGGTAATAATGAGACGATGAAGAATTAATCCCGCTTCTATTGTTTTTCCTAAACCTACTTCGTCAGAAAGAAGAACTCGAGGATATTGTAGTTTTATGACTTCATTTACCAAATAAAGTTGATGGTCAATTAGAGAGACACGGCCACCCATTAATCCTTTTACAGGTAGAGATGCTAGCCAACGCTTTATTTTAACCGTTTGGTATCTTAAATTGAAAAAGCTTTGAGAGTCAGAAGTACCATTTAATATTTTCTCAAGGGGAGTATGAAAATTGATAGAATCAAGCAAGTCGCATTCAATTATCTCTTCTCCTTCTTTATTTCCTAAATAAGCTAAAATTCCTGTACTGCTCTCAATGACTTTTGAAACGATGAACTTTTGTTCTTGGTTTGAGGTGACTTCATCTCCCTCTTCAAACTTTACTCTTTTTAAAGGAGCTGTTCTTCTTCCATATCTTCTAGATTCTTCAGTTGCAGGAAAAGAAACGACTAATGTTTTGTCTTCAATTTTTTCAATGATTCCAAGGCCCAATTCCGGTTCGGCTTCACTCATGTATCTTTGACCAACAATGACTTTTGACATCTTATCTCAGTATTTTAACATTTATATTGATTCTAGAAGTATAGTCATAACAGGAAAATCGATCGGTTAAAAGTCTTTTTTGACGGGGTGCAATCCTTTGGATAATGTAGACCCATGAAGATGACTATGGCCGACTACCTTAAAAAAAAAGAAGATTTTCATTCCTCTATTGCAGCAGAAGAAAATTGTCATAGGATGCTCTGCTGTCACTGTTTAAGACCTACAAAGTCATGCTTTTGCCAAACCATTAAGCCTTTTGAGACTAATGCAGATATTCGTATTTTGATGCATCCCATGGAGGCCAAGGAACACGTAGGAACAGGAAGACTCACAAATATTTGTTTATCAAACTCTAAAATTCATGTAGGAATAAAGTTTGATCAAGATAAAGAAGTTCAAAAGTTAATAACTAATTCTGAACTCAATTGTATGATTTTATACCCTGGTGATGACTCTCATAATATTACTCAAAACCCTTTGAAAGAAAATTTACAAACAAAGAAACTTGTTATTTTTGTCATTGATGCTACCTGGCCACATGCCAAATTAATGATGAGAGAAAATAAGCAATTTCACATGCTGCCTAGAATTAGTTTTAATCCCCCAGGGATCTCAAAATTTTCGATCAAGCATCAGCCCTCTAAACTTTGTCTTTGTACTATCGAGTCTCTCTATCATTTAATTGTCGGTTTAGAGTTGCATGGGCATGAAGATTTAGCAGGAAAATATGAAGAATTGATGACTACGTTAGAGAAACTGGTTAATTACCAAATAGAATGCTCAAAAAACCAGGAACTTTCTAGCTATCGAGCAAAAGGTAGCTACAAATCACCCGAAGATCGTGTTGTAAGTAAGAAGTGGAAATCGAGGGCGATTTGTTTTGATCGAAAAAACTACCATAAACTCTTGTAATAATTAATAATCTTGACAAAGTGCATCTCAAATTAGAATCTCGGCACATGAATGAAAAGCGTCATGCCGTTGTAAAATTTGATCAAATGGATCTTGAAGAATCAATCTTGAAGGCCTTAGGTGAAATTGGTTATGAAATACCAACCCCTATTCAAAGCGCTGTCATTCCTGAGTTATTACAAGGGAAAGACCTTTTAGGAATTGCTAAAACAGGCACAGGAAAAACTGCTGCATTTGGACTTCCTATATTAAATTATTTGGCAAAAATAGAAGTTAAAAAAAGAGGTGGACGACCTAGAGTTCTGGTTCTTGCTCCAACTAGAGAGCTGGCGTCTCAAATACACGATAGCTTTAAATCCTACGGGAAATTTATGAAGTTAAAAACCTCGGTTATTTTTGGAGGAGTAAGTGCTAAATCTCAAGTTCGGTCAGTAGAAAAAGGTGTTGATATATGTGTTGCAACACCAGGAAGATTACTTGATTTAATGTCTCATGGGCAAGTAGTTCTCGATCAAGTTGAAATCTTTGTTTTAGATGAAGCTGATAGAATGTTAGATATGGGCTTTTTTAATGATGTTGAAAAAATTATTACAGAACTACCTAAAGACAGGCAGACTTTGCTTTTTTCAGCAACTATGCCAAACGATATTGAGTCATTGTCAAACTCTATACTTATCGACCCCGCTAAAGTTGAGGTGACTCCAGAATCTACTCCTGTAGAAAAAATTAAACAAATAATCTATATGGTTGATAGAATAAATAAACCTCACCTTTTGAATTACCTTGTAAAAAAATATCGAATAAAACAAGCTCTTGTTTTTGTAAAAACAAAAAGAGGTGCTGATCGATTAGTAAAAATTTTTAGCCGCTACAATCTTGAAGCGATGGCAATTCATGGAAATAAATCTCAAGGAGCGAGGGGACGTGCCTTAAAGGATTTTAAGCTTGGGAAGTTAAGATTTCTAATTGCCACAGACATTGCATCTCGAGGAATTGATGTGAAGGGACTTTCTCATATTATTAATTATAATCTTCCTTTAGAAGCTGAGGCTTATGTTCACAGGATAGGAAGAACTGGAAGAGCAGATGAACTTGGTACGGCGATTTCATTCTGTGACGAACTTGAGAAGTCTTATCTTAAGGCCATAGAAAAATGTATTAAAATGAAAATTAAAGAAGTCAAAAATCATCCATTTCCCCCCGGTTATAAACAAGATGGTCAAAGTATAAATGAAATAAAAATATCGAAGAAGAGAAAAATAAGCAATCAAGCCAGTAGGAAAACACGAAGTAGAAATAAAAAAAATAATACAAGGAAAAAGTCATGACCAAGGGACGTATTTTATATAGTAGTGATGGATCAGGAAAAAACCTTGTTAAAGATCAACAAGAAAAGGAAGTTTTTGAAGAGATTATTCCCGAGCAGATCTGTCTTAAGTTTAGAATAGAGAAAAAAGGACGAGGCGGTAAAGATGTCACAGTCATCTATAATCTTCCATACAATCCTCCCTATTTCAAAAAACTTCTCAAAGAATTAAAAAAATTTGTTGGAGGGGGAGGTGCCCAAAAAGAAGAATGTTTGGAACTACAGGGTGATCATCGAGCACAGCTCAAAATATATCTAGAAATAAAAGGATTTAAGACAAAAGGGGCTTAGTTAAGACTTTCCCCTGACCCTTCTAAGAGATTGCATACCCGTATCAAGTGCAGTATTGAATATTGCCAAATATACAGAAGCATTGGCACATGGCTTTTTATTTTCTCCCATTCTATTTATTTGCATTGTGTACCAAATAATTTCTAGTGGAAATATGGTATCTATAATTTTAATACCGCTTGATAATGGTTTAACCTCACTTACTACATCTTCACCAGATAGTAATTGATTAGAAAAATTTGGATTTATACATAGTGGCCTTGCTAGTCCAATGATGTCTAATTCTCTTTTTTTAAGGGACTCTTCCATAAATTCTCTAGTTCTGAATCCTCCTGTAACCATAATGGGACAGGCGATCTTTGCTTTAATTTCTTTGGCGTATTCAATGAAATATGCTTCTCTTTTTATAGTGCTTTCTTTGATTGGACTTCCTGTCATAGCAGGCTTCTCATATGAGCCACCAGAAATTTCAATTAAATCTATTCCAAGATCAGATAATGTTTTTGCCACATGAATAGCTTCCTCATGGTCAAATCCTCCTTTACTAAAGTCAGCTGAATTCATTTTGATACCAATAGGGTATTTAGGGCCAACTTCATGTCTGATGGCCTTATAGATCTCTCTTACAAAACGTAGTCTATTTTCTGCAGAGCCGCCCCACTCGTCAGTCCTTTGATTGTGATGCTTTGACAAAAACTGACTAATTAAATAGCCATGGGCCCCATGTATTTGAACTCCATGAAATCCCGTTTCTTTGCAAATCTTTGCGGCATAAGCAAATCTACCTATAATATCTAAAATTTCTTCATGTGCTAATTCTCGTGGTTGGTTAAACATTGCGTCGAGAGGTGATTTTAATGGAATAGATGAAGGGGCCACTGGAACTTTAGTTAAAAACTTAGGAGTTTGCTTACCGGGATGATTTAATTGAATCCACAGCTGACTCTCTGTTCCTTCGCAACTGCATGCCCATGATTTTAATTCTTTGTGATTATTACAACCTTTTTCTATTACGACATTATTAGCTTCACCTCTATATTGTGAATCAACCATTACATTGCCAGAAATCAATAAACCTGTTCCTCCTTGCGCCCATTGAGAGTAGGCGTTAAAAAACTTAAGACCAGGTATGTGGTCTTTTGACGCCATATTTTCACTCATTGCAGATTTACCTAATCTATTGGGTAGTATTGTTCCACATGGTAATAAAAGTTTTTTTGCTAATTCCATTACTGCCTCCAACAAGTTAAAATTGTATCAATGAAAATAAAAGAAACAAAAGAATTAATTCAAATAGAAAAAGTAATTATTATAGGAGCGGGAACTTCTGGATATTTTTTAACCTTTGAGCTACTAAAAAAAGGTATTGCAGTAGACCTATATGAACTAACTGGTGGGGCATTAAAAAAATTTTTAATTGCGGGGAAAGGTGGGCTTAATCTGACGCACTCTGATAATAAACCACAATTTGTTTCAAAATTTGGAAAAAATAAAAGATATTTTGAAACATTAATTTCTCACTTCTCAAATGATGATTTACGCAAATGGTTTGCAGAACTAGGAATTGAAACTTATATTGGCTCAAGTAAAAGAGTTTTTCCTAAAGATAAAACGGCTGGCGAGATTCTAAGAATTTGGATTGATAAATGTCATACCTATGAGAATTTTAATTTTCACCCAAAATATAGGTTAATTGATTTTAATAATGGTCTTATTGTAAAAAAAGATAAAGGAGAAGTATTAAATTTGGGGTCAGAGAATATCGTTATGGCACTTGGAGGAGCAAGCTATAAAAATACAGGCTCTAATGGAGATTGGGTTAAAATAATAAACAAAATGAATATCAAATTAAGAGAGTTTTCACCCGTGAATTGTGGATTCGAAGTTGATTGGAAAGAAGGTTTTGTTGAGAAAGTTTCACATCAACCTTTGAAAAACATTCTTATTAAATGTGAAGAGATACAATTTCGAGGAGAAATACTTCTTACTAGTTATGGTGTTGAAGGATCTGGGATCTATGCACTTAGTAGACAAATTAATAATATCATATTGGAAAATAATTATTGCCAACTTGAGGTAGATTTAAAACCAGATATAAATTTAGAAGATATTAAATTAAAACTAGCAAGGCATAGAAATAAAAGCTCATTTACAAATTTCTTAAGAAAGACTCTTAATTTAGACCTCGCTACCATGGAGTTGCTAAAATCTACTTCAACAAAAACACAATTCAATGATGTCGATAAATTGGCCCTTTTAATAAAAGCTTGTCCAATTCGTTTAGAAAGAGCCAGACCGATTGATGAGGCGATATCTACTGCAGGGGGAATCTTATTTGAAGAAGTAAATATCGATTTAAGTTTAAAAAAATATCCAGGCATTTATATAATGGGTGAGATGCTGGATTGGGATGCTCAGACTGGAGGTTATTTATTTCAAGGGTGCTTTTCAATGGCATCGTGGATAGCCTCTCAATTTACATTGAAGAAGTGAATCTAGAACTTATAAAAATAAGAAACTCTGACTGACCTTCTTCTAGCAGCCAGTCTTAAAAATATATTAGTTTTATTATTGATAAATTTACAAACATCTTATAATTATATAAGACTAATCTCGATTTGCTTGAATCGCCCTTCTCCGATAGAAGTGGTTTTTACTTCAGGGTCTTTATCTAAATGTTGATGAACAATTCTTCGATCAGAAGGATTCATCGCTTTTAAGTTACTTGATTTTCCAGAGTTAATAACTTGTTTTTTGATTTTATCTACAAGACTGAGCAAGTTTTTTTCATTTTTCTTAGAATAATTGTAGCATTTAACCGAATACATTAAGCCCGGTTGGATCTCGATTTTTTGGGCGAGATATTTACGAACTAGATGTTCTATTGATTCTAATAACTCTGAGTTATTGTTAAGTAATAATTTTTCATCTTTGCCACTGAAATTAATTCTTAAATATGGTTGTTTAAATGAAACCCTAACTTCAGCTTTGATCTGCATCATCATAAGAAGCTTAGTTATATATGGAGTCAGAAGTCTTTTATAGATCGGTTTAAGGAAGAATCTATATTTTACACTCCTTGAACCAAAAAAGAGAAACTTTTTTGAACCTTTTTCTAAAATTTCAAAATTGAGTAGATAGTCAGTAGACTGATCAAAATGTTTTAAGGCAATTTGTCTTGCATCGGACTCATTATTAGAACTTATAATAAAGTTTCGTCTATCGATTTTAGGGCCCTGATATCCTACTTCCTCTGCAGGTCTTACCGTTTTGTTTCTTTTCGGTTCATTAGAAAAGCTTTTCTTGTTCCCGCGATTGTCTTTTGAGTGAGAACGTTTATTATCGTCTTTATTGTAACTATCGCGTCGTTGATTATGGTCACGTTCAACGACTTTTAAAGTCTTGTAGTCAATATATGGCTTTTTGCAAACATCTGTTGCGAAGTCATCGTCTGTTAATTGCATTTTATCTATCTTTTGTTGAATAAATTTATAAATGGGCTCAAGAAATTCACAATCTTCATGGGCGCATAAACTTATTGCCTGACCTGATTTTCCTGCTCTCCCTGTTCTTCCTATTCTATGTACATAACTGGCAGCTTCTTGAGGCAAATCATAATTTACGACAAAGTTCACTCCTTTTATGTCTAAGCCTCTAGCAGCAACATCAGTACAAACTAAAGTTGTTATTTCTTTTTCTCTAAACTCTTTCATTAGTCTCGTTCGGGTATTCTGTGGAAGTTTACCAGAAATAGCTTTTGCCTTAAACCCCATTCGAATTAGCCACTCTGCCACTGTATGGGTCATGATTTGAGTATTACAAAATACAATAGTGTAAGCATCTGTTTGCTTTCTTAAGAGGTTTATTAAAAATGGAAATTTTTCATCACGTGAAACCATTGCAATTTCATGATTGATATTTTCTACAAGAAGATTATCAACATTCAGCTTTAACTCTAGTGGATGTGATTTATATTTATGGGCAGTATTTAGAACATCTAGGTTTGTTGTCGCTGAGACCATTATCAACTGTCTATTAGCGTTGATTTTAGAAAGAATAAACTCTATCTCTTTTTTGAAACCCATATCAAAAAGTCTATCAGCTTCATCAAATACAACACCTGCACAATCATTTAGTTTTGCAACATTTTGTCTTATAAGGTCTTTCAATCTTCCTGGGGTTGCCACTAGAACGTGACACCCTTTAGCTATTGTCTTTTTTTGTTTTTCAATATCTTCACCACCAATAACACAGCATGATTTGATCCCAAGGTCATCACCAAATTGCCGGAAAACCTTATAAGTTTGTTGTGCTAACTCTCTGGTTGGAGAAAGTACAACATAAAGTATTTTTTGAAGATCTGCTAAATCGTCAGGATATTTTCTAAGCATTTGTTCAATTATAGGAATGGCAAAGGCGCCTGTTTTACCACTTCCTGTTTCTGCTTGGGCAAAAATGTCTTTGCCTTCTAAAATAGGTATAATGACGAGTTCTTGGATAGGAGATGCTTTTTGAAATCCAGCATTTTCTAATGATGCAAGTAATCCGGTATTTAAAGCAAATTCTGTAAATTCAATAGTTGTTTCCATAGGGAAATAGATACACAACTTAGTTGGTTATGACCAACGAAAAGGGCCAAGGGCCCGTTGCGTCACGTAAATGGTTTGGCAAACTGACGAAGAAAAAGATTAAGTTCTTTTTCTGACTTGATGGATGCTTGCTTGGGCATTGGTTCAAGAATCTCTTCTTCAATAAATGCTTCTGCTAAAAGCTTTGTGAGTAGACCTTTAAATCCTCCCGAGATCTTTTCTGACTGGTTATTGCATTGCCTAAGTTCCATGCTGTCCTCCCTGTAGTGCGTATGGATCTGTCCTCATGCTCAATTTAGAGCATGTTAGATTCAAACTGATTATTTATATTTCCGTGTTCTTTGTGTATTTGTCAGTCTATAAAAAGTATAACTTACGCACGACTTACGCACAATCCGCATTGAATCAAGAGTTATTTTGTCAAATTTCTTTAATTGTTTGAGAGCTTATTGGAGCTTTTTGAATTAAATTGAGCTACATTAATATATCCTAAATTGGAGTTAATTATG
Source organism: Bacteriovoracaceae bacterium (assembly GCA_018675575.1). Taxonomy (GTDB): domain Bacteria; phylum Bdellovibrionota; class Bacteriovoracia; order Bacteriovoracales; family Bacteriovoracaceae; genus M0603. The sequence goes on from JABGXW010000075.1 coordinate 65,855, forward strand.
ACGAAGTCGGAAAATATTAGTCTTGAAGCCTATGATGATGAATGGCCACTTCTATTTAAGGAAGAAGCTCAATATCTAATGAGTATTTTGCCTGAAGATTGCCTTTTAGAATTTCACCACATAGGAAGTACTGCTATTCCAGATATGCCTGCAAAACCAATTATTGATTTAGGTATCATGATCACTTGTTTTGAAGACGCTAAATTAAAAATTCAACCGATACTTCAAGAAAATGGTTATGAGTACATTTGGAGAGAAGATAGAACTCCACCATTCATGACTTTTATAAAAAGAAATGATGAAGGCATAAGAACTCATCACGTTCACCTTGCAGAAGAAGAACATAACTTTTGGGATCGTCTTTATTTTCGTGAATATCTTAAGCAAAATAGAGACGAGGCTAGAAAATACTTTCAGTTAAAAGACGAGTTATGTAAAAAATACCCCACTGATCGTGAAGCATATACAGAGGGAAAATCTAATTATGTGAAAGAAGTCACGGCCGTGGCAAAAGATAAAGTTAAAGAATTCTAATTTATCTGAACATTTTTATATGCACTTGAAAATGAGCAATCATTTATGCTATCAGTAATTCAAAAAATAACAATCTCAATGTGAAAAGGATTCCAATGATTAGTGCATCTAATGTTAGTTTAAGCTTTGGCGGACGTAAGTTATTTGATGAAGTGAATATCAAATTTACCCCAGGCAATTGCTACGGATTAATTGGAGCGAATGGGGCAGGAAAATCTACTTTTATCAAAATTTTATCAGGCGAAATTGAATCAGGCACAGGTCAGGTTAATATTACGTCAGGTGAAAGGCTTTCAATATTAAAACAGGATCATTTTGCATTTGATGACATCAATGTTTTACAAACAGTCCTCATGGGTAATGAGAGATTGTTTAAAATTATGCAAGAAAAAGATATAATATATGCCAAAGAAGATTTTTCTGATGAAGATGGAATTAAAGCATCAGAGTTAGAAGCAGAGTTTTCTGAGATGAATGGATGGGAAGCTGAATCTGAAGCTGGAATTCTTCTTGCTGGGCTTGGAATTAAAGTTAAACTAAATGATAAAATGATGAAAGAGCTTACTGGATCAGATAAAGTAAAGGTGCTTTTGGCCCAAGCCTTATTTGGGCAACCAGATATTTTATTATTGGATGAGCCAACTAACCATTTAGATATCAGGGCGATAGTCTGGCTAGAAAACTTTTTATTAAACTTTAAAAATACTGTCATAGTCGTTTCTCATGATAGACATTTTTTAAATAAAGTTTGTACACATATTGCAGATATCGATTTTAGAAAAATTACAACGTTTGCTGGGAATTATGACTTCTGGAGAACCTCCAGCGAATTGGCATTAAGACTTAGGGCCGATCAAAAAAGAAAAGCTGAAGATAAAGCAAAAGAATTAAAAGATTTTATCCAACGGTTTTCTGCAAATGCATCAAAGTCGTCACAGGCTACTTCAAGACAGAAACAATTAGAAAAACTACAATTAAATGATTTACCGATTACTACTCGAAAATATCCTTTTGTTCATTTTCAATCAAAAAGGGAGGCTGGTAAAGAGCTTCTTAGGGTAGATAAACTTTCTAAAACTTTAGATGGAATAAAAATATTAGATGATGTCAGTTTTGTTATTAATAAGGGTGATAAAATAGTTTTATTAGGAAGTTCTGACATTGCTAAATCAACTCTCTTTCAAATTTTAACTGATGAAATGCAAGCGGATTCAGGATCTTATGAATGGGGAGTTACCATTACAAAATCATATTTCCCAAGTGACAATTCAAAATATTTTGATGGGAATAATGATTCGATTATCGATTGGTTGAGACAATACTCCGAAGATAAAGATGAGTCTTTTATAAGAGGGTTTCTAGGACGTATGCTTTTCTCTGGAGAAGAAGCAAAGAAAAAAGTATCAGTACTCTCTGGTGGAGAGAAGGTTCGATGCATGTTTTCGAAAATGATGTTATCAGGAGCAAATTTACTTCTGATTGATGGACCAACGAATCATTTAGACCTAGAAAGTATTACTTCAGTAAATGAGGGACTCATCAAGTTTAAAGGTACAGTCATTTTCACATCACATGACCATGAATTTATTCAGACTGTTGCAAATCGGATCATTGATATTGAAGGAAAACTCATCGAAGATAAGTATATTAGCTATGATGAATATTTAAATATTCAGTAAATTATTTTTTAATTGTAAATTTGTGAATGCCTTTAGAATGATCATGAGCAAAGAGTTCTGTAAAAGGCACTCCATTTAATTGAAGCTCCCAATCGTCACCAACTCTATCTAAAAGAAGTTCAGTATTTCCATACTTGTTCCTTGACCAGAATTTCCACATCTTAAGGAAATTTAAGTTAATATAACCACCATTATGAGACTCAATATCAGCCCCCTTAAGGGTAATGACATCTGTTCCTTTCTTGACTAAAACGACAATTCCTTTTTTTAATTGTTTTACAGTGATGGGAATTGATCTTTCAATATTTTTGCTCTTATCCAAGATATCGAATCTAAATTTGACTGCATCTTCTTTATCATCTGTAATGATGTATAAAATAGATTGATCATTGTTTGTCTTTTGAAAAAATTTTGCAAGAGCAATTTCTTTTCCGAAGGAAACTGAAAGTGTTGAAAAAGTGAATACTATACCAACAATTAGTGTTTTTCCGAATTGATTGGTCATGTCCCTCCCAGGGTGAGTTTCTTTTATGCTTAATTTAAAGCTAAAGAAACCTCTCATTAGGATATATTTTGATCAAGGATAATGTAATTATTACGTTGACGCTTCGCGTTATCGGCGAGGGTTATAACCGAGGTTAGGTTCTTGATTTTTAGAGCATTTTCCATATTTCTCAAAATATTTTATTGAGTGATCAGTTAAAGAAATACTATCTTCATCCCAACTGTAGAGCGCAGCTTCACGTTCTTTATTTGGGTTTATCCAAACAAATAGTTTGTTTCCATGCATATTTGAACACTCAAGATCCTCAAAAATTGGCGACCAAGTACCTGTGTTTAAATATTCTGAGTCTTTCAATTTCAAATGTCGCTCATTGTGGGTATGACCCATAACAATTCTACTAACCTGACATGCTTGAGCAGAAAGTGGAGAATGGTCTAAGGCCAAATTTTGATTTGCATGTACATTGGAAGAAATACCGTGGGCATAATAAAGAAAAAATGGAGTCGCAATGGCAATGGGAATCATAAACCACCACAAAGATAAATCTGCAAAAATCATTGAAGTCGTAAAGATTTGCCAGGATCCTGCTAAAATTGCAAATATCAAAAATGCTCTGTCAAGCCACAATTCTCTTAAGATCATAAGAGGCCTCATGACTGCGGGGTGAGCATGGTTTTCTTTAAGTGTTAGAACCATTTGTGGAGTTGAATTTGATTTTCGAGCGATATTTTTGAGACGATCATCAAAAGTTAAAGGGTCTTTTAATGCTGGTAAAAGTCCTTCACCGATGGAATAAATCAATGTCCTCATTGCTCCTAGAAACCAGGTGATTCCCATAAATGGTTGAGTTCTAACTTCGTACTCAAAAAAGAAGACAACAAATTCCCAAGTTGATTTAACAAATGAACTGTCGCAATGGGGATTTTTAAGACCCATATTATTAATCATGAATCGATTGGCCAGATTTCCGAAAGGAAGTCGAATTTTGAATTTTCCATTTTTTTTAATAACTGGATTAATTGGATTGAGGGCCATGCAGTAGGGGTCATATTGATGTCCATGTTCAATTAAAGTGTCTCCCTGACTTATATAGAACCATTCACAAAAACGAACATTACCTTTTAATTCTTCAGGTAATTTCAACTGCTTTATAACCATTTCTTGAACACTTACCCAGTTTAATTCTATATCATGGTTTCCAATAACAAAGACAACTTGATGTCCATGTTGAATAAACTGAGATAAAGCTGTAGTCCAGATAGAATGATCTTCCATAATAGTTTTAATTTTAAAAACAGATTTTTCTTCCATAGCATTAAGACCTAAACGTTTTTCATAGGACTTTATATGATATTCAGGATTTTCAGGAATACTCATAACTGAATCAAAATCAAAAATATCTCCATTTAGAACAAGTTCTATTGGCTCCTTCCCTGTTTCAGATTCCATAAAACGAAGAAAGTCTTGAAAAGGTTGATCAATGAAATATTCTTTTCTTCTAAACTTTTTCCATAATGGTCTATTTGGGTCAGCTGCTTCCGCGTCAGAGAGATGAAGATCACTGACGATAATTGTGTGTAATTTATTAGTTATTCGACGCAAGAAAAAAATCCTCCTATCATTTATTGTATCATTTGATTTTATTGTTTCATGTTCAATTTATGTAAAATAACAGTAAAATCATAAGTCACTGAAACTAAAGCTTAATATAACTTTTTGGGTTTTCGAACTGCTTTAAAAAGAGCTTGAGACCATAAAATAGGGCAATTAAAACTTCTCTAGTAATTTTGTTTTAAGACCTTGGTCTATGTCATAGTACTTCTCTAATCCACCATATTGTTCTGACGGTATATAGTTTTTGAGCCAGCCTTGTCTTACAAATATATTTTTTGCATGAACAAGGGGAATCATAGGTAAATCATCTTGTACCATCATGTTCATTTTTCTAACCAAATCATTTTGCTGTTTCCCAGCTTTCATCTTATAGGCCATATCAAATAGGTGATCGAAGTTTTTATTTTGGTATCCCATTCTGTTGAATGAATCGGGATAATTTGGTCCATATAAAAGCTCGAAAAAACTAAAACCAGAAGGTACACCGACAAACCAAGCAAGGTAGAAGAAATCAAACTTTCCCTTTTGAGCTCTCTCTAAAAGGTTGCCCCATGTGACTGACTCGACTCTAATCTTAATATTAATACTGCTCATTTCTTTTTGAAAAAACTCTGCAATCTGTCTAGCTAAAGTTGTATTTTTCACTATAATGACAAACTCAGGTAAACCTTTTCCATTTCGATAGCCAGCTTGGGCAAGTAAAGTTTTTGCTTTCTCCGTGTTCTTTGTCAGATAATCTGCTTTTATAGGCGGCGTATTCCCTGGGATATTTGGAGGTAATACAGAGTTTGCAAGGTCTGCAATATTATTGAAAAATAGTTGATTGTATTTATTAAAGTCGAAAGCATGTGCAATGGCCTGCCTTAAGAATTTATTTTTTAAAAAGGGAGATTGCTGATTGATGCCAAAATAATAAACATTTGTTAATGAAGACGTGAACCCAAGTTGAATACCCTTGGCATTCATTCCAGGTGAAATATTATTTGAAGGGCTGAGGGTCTCATTCATATTATCTTTAGGAACTTCTAAGTAATCCAACTTACCTCTTAGGAAATTGAGCCATGCTGACTGTGCTTCATTAATCACATGTACTTTAATTTTGTCTAAAAATGGTATTTTCTTGCCACCGTATTCCTTTAGAATAGAAGTGTAGGCTTTATCTCCCGTTGTGGGGAAAAGCTTTTCTCTGTACTCAAGATTTTTTTCAAAGATTATTTGGCTCTTTCTAATATATTTTTTTAAAATAAAAGGTCCTGTTCCAATCATCACCTGAGAGAGATCATTTTTATAATATTCTAACGCTTCTAAGGGAAGTGGAGATGTTCTAATATTGGATAGGATATTTATGAATAAGTTATTTCTATGTTTAATTTTAATTTGAAGTGTATAGTCATCTAATACATTTATTCCTTTTATTTTTAATTGATAATTTGTTTTATCCAACTTTTTATTGGTTGCATAGAATTCGCTTAATCCTACAATATGTTTATTCCAGTAATTGTAATGGGGGGAGACAATATGTGGGTCTGCAATTCGTTTAAAAGAAGTTGCAAAATCTTGAGCGACTAGTTTTCTTTTTTTTCCGTTGAAAGCAGGGTCTTTTTGAAAAAAAATATTGTTTCTTATTTTAAGAGTATAGGTGAGTCCATCATGAGAAATAACTGGGTAATCCTGAGCCAAGTTTGGAAGAAGCCCAAATGGAGCATTAAAAGGATGGGTTTCATAAAGCGACTCATAAACTTTAGACAATTGAATTATTGACGCTAAATCTGTTGTTAGGTGAGGGTCAAAATGTTTTAAAGGACTTGATACTTGGTTGAGAACTTTAAAATGGGAGCTAGAAGATTGTTTTTTTGAGCAGCCCAAAAAAACCAAAAAGCATAAGATCGATATAGTTTTCATGTGATTATATTAAGTTATCAATAAATAGAAGTCATCACATGCGCTTTGCGAAATTTTAAATTATGATAAAACCTTACACAGGTCATCAAATCTTGCTCAAGCAATGGTCAAACAGTATTTACGGCCCTATTATTTCATAAAATAACAAATTATTATGTGAAAAGGATTTTCCAATGATAAACCGCAAGCTCTCACTAGTCTTCATTACAGCTCTATTTTCTCTTCCTGCTATTTCTGCAACAAAACATGAGTATGTTTTAAAAACATTTACAAAAAAAATCTCGATGGTTTTTTCTTCTAAGGAAAAAGAAAACGGTAAATTAGATTTACACTTAGGATTAAAACTTAAACTACTTGGCTTGAGTCTTGGTTCTATGAATGAAATTACTTTAAGTTCAACAAACTTTATCCCTGAGCTTGATTCACGGTGTCGTTCACCAAAAAGAAAGGGCAAAAAGTATAACTGTGTTTCTTCGAAATATCTGGGAGATTCGGAATTACTGATAAAAGAGTTTAATGCCAAAAATCCAGTATTAAATAGGGAGCTTTCAGCATCTTCAGAAAATGTGATGAAAATAAATATGAAGAAAAGGTTCCCTCTCTTTGATATAAATCGTGACCAAGTTTATAATTTAACATCTCTTTATTTTTTAACATCAGAACCAGGGTTTGGAATGAGAGATCATAATAGAATCCTCTATGTCACAGGCTCGAAAGAGTTATTTAAAATTCAACTGAAATTGACGGAAAGGAACTCTAATGAATTAGATGTAACTTTAGATGTTCTCAACTCTTATGTTGAAACTGAAGAAGGAAAGTATCTAAACAACTTTCCAAACTCTAAATCAACACTTCCTGGAAAATTCATCTATAATAAATCACAAGCAGTGGTGACAGAACTTTACTTAAAAACTCAAAAAAATACATATGAACTAAAACTAAAAAGATAGAAGGTAGAAATGAGAGCAAGTCATATATTAGTTGATCAGGAGTTTGAGGCCAACGATCTTTTAAAAAAGCTTGACGAGGGTGTAAGCTTTGAAGAATTGGCAAAGGATTTTTCTAAATGCCCATCGGGACAATCTGGAGGAGATTTAGGGGAATTTGGTAAGGGACAAATGGTAGTTCCTTTTGAAGAAGCATGCCTTGCTTTAGAAATTGATCAAGTCTCTTTACCTGTTAAAACTCAATTCGGCTATCATTTAATAAAAAGATTGGGTTAAGAATCAATATCTCTCGGAATCTTATCCGGAGAATGTGAACTTTCTTTTTTATTAAAAATGTTCGTTACATCGAATCCAAAATACCTAAGAGCTGAAATCACCAGGATTACGGCAGCGGCCTCATCTAGATTTCCAATGATAGGGAGATTGTCCGGTATAAGCTCAATAAATCCTGCTGTGGGATTAAAAATATAAATCACACCGATTAACCCTGAAATTAACATTACAATTGATTTTATTAGGCTTCTTTTATCCATAACTTTACTCTTTCTATGTTTTTAAAAATATCTCACACCAGATTCGTTGAACCTTTGGAGAAAATCCAGACATATTAGTCATAAACTCTTGAATACCACCAACATTTTTACCTGATTTAATACTCTTTAGACAGAGGGAGAACTCATCTGCGACACCCACAATTTGAGCATAAGGATTTATCATAGATGCCTTTATTAGTTGAGGGAACCCTGAGTCATCAATACGCTCATGATGTTCGGCAACCACCTGGGCCACAATTGGATTTATATTTTTCATTTTAGAAATAATTTCAGATCCTCGCGTAGGATGTTCATCATATATCTTTTGAATTGATCGTCTTCTTGAGGCTGAGAGATTAGCATTATTTAATTCTGCCAAAATATCCTCTTCAGCAAGATAATCATTATCTCCATCCTCGTACAGATTTTTAAGTTTACATAGTCCAATATCATGCAGGGTTGCAGAGACGCCAAGAATTTCTAATAATTCAGCAGATTGATGGCCCATTTTTCTGCCTAGTAGGCCTGCCACAAGTGCTGTGCCTATGGAATGTTTAAAGATGGTTACATTTTTTACATAGAGATCGATGGACTTATTATTACTTGCTAAATTATCGATGAGTGCTGTTATATTTTTAGAATAGTCTTGTACAAATTCTAGTGATTCTTGATCTAATCCGTTTTTCTCTAGGAATTTGATGACTTCTTCACCTTGATTAAGTGTCTGACCAACTTTTACTCCATCGCTAACTGATTTGGATTTGATTATCTTGCTAGTTAATTTATTACAAAACCCAATGTAAGCTTTTTGGGCATCTTTTTTAATCCATAAATAAGTTAGACCTCTTATTATGTACTTATTAACTCTCTCCACATCAAAAGTATCACCAGCATCTAATATTTTTACAAACTTTCCGCTTCTAATCTTTACGAAAACATCAAAGAAAGAAATACTGCCAGATAGAAAATTTAAAGCTTGGATCGGAACCAGATGTTCCTTAATATTGATGTCTTCTTCGGAGAGTTGTGAACTTTGATTGAGATCAATTACTTTCTTATAATCAAACTTTTTTAAAGAAGAGTCGATAATCTTGACAATTTCAGCAACGTCATCCGCAGTGGAAAATGTTCCGGAAATCCCTAATTGAGCTTTGGTGTATTTCTTTAGAACACCTTTAAAGTTTTCACTATTTAAATAAATAGGAATACCCGCTCTTAACTGATGACATTCACTCAAAAGATTTAAAGCTTGGCCGTTATAAATCTCGGAATTCAGACAAACGCAATTATAATTAATGGTGGTATCTTGTAGTAAAATTTTGGCATCATCTAAATTATCTGCATATGTCACCAAGGCTTCAAAACACTTATCAATATCTGTAAAAGATTGGTAAAATTTAGGGTCTTCAATAAGTAAGAATGAGTTTTGTTTAATTTGTGACATAAAAAACCTTTAAGGACTTTCCTTGACTATATCTATTTTATTATAAAACAAAACGATATTTACACCAACAAGTATTAGTCGTTCAAGTGTTTCTAGATACTTGGAGGAGTAATTTATTAGACTTGTTTTTTTATAACAAGGCAAACTTTTAAGCTTTTGATTTTTAATTCAAATTCATCTTCAACATGGGAGGCCAAAAGAGCTTTTCCTATTGGTGAGAATCTTGAAACTATTTGGATCTTCTTATTATTGAGTTCAAAACTTAGACCTCCAATACCAGGTGAAATAAAATAATAACATTTAGAACTGTTGATATCATCTTCTTTGAAGCATTCGATGAGGGAGCCAACAGTGATTTCTAAATTCTTAGAATGATCTTTACAAGAAAAATTCTTAAGTTTTAAATAATTTTGCTTCAGCTCTTCAACTCTTCTTGCCTGTGCTCCAGCAAGATAACTTGCCTCAACTTTTCGTGTGTCATACTTGCCTTCTGCTTGCATTTCCTTACTAGTAGCAAAAGACTTCTCTTTCTCAGCAATCTTTTGAAGTGTCTCTAAATCAGTTTTTAGTTGATTTCTTATTTTATCAATAAATTCAATTTTTAATTCAAAGTCCATAGAAGTTCAGTTTAGGTGAACTGGCTAAAAAGATAAATATAAGAAAATTTATTCATTATAGGAAGATAATATCGTGCACCTTCCTCTCTTAACAAACTTGCCTATGTTCAGGTTGAGCAGAGTGTTTAGGTAATTTGTTGTAATTGTTAGAAAGAAAAAATAAATATAGGTGTCAGGTTTTCATAGGGGTACTTTTTGTCAGCGCTTAAAAGTCAAATTAACCAAGTATGGACCGGAAGATCTTTGGCCTGGTTGGCCGAGTAAGTCTCAACTAGTTCTTGAAATCTAGCTCCATGGCAAGAGATAAATGTCTTTTGCCAATTAGATCCATTTTGACCTGTTAAAATTCTATTTGTTAATACTTCATCAAAGTAATAATCCAAATCTTTTTGATCGATATTAATTTTTAACAATTCCTCTTTAGCCTTTGGCAGTAAATAATTTAAGAGTAAAGATTTAATCGAATGTTTTCTGTTGTCCCACTTACAGCCAGCCTCAAATCCACGCTTACATGATTCATAGAAATTTCTTTTAACAGTATCAAAGGGGATATTGTTCACATAATGATCATGGTTATTTGCAAAATAATAACTAAGTCCCATAAAAAGTGCCATGTCTGCCACCATATCAGTTATAGAGGGGCCAGATGATGGAACTCTATGTTCGATCCTTAGATGAGGTTTTCCTTCTGAAGTGAGGCCTATAACTGGGCGATTCCAGCGCCAAATAGTACCATTATGAAAATTGAGATGGTTCATTTCTTGAGGGTCATCTTCAAAACATTCAGGAAGTAAAATACTGTAATTTAAATTTTCTTGATAAATTTCAGAGATACAACTTTTCACATATCCAGATCCGAAACTAACTCTATTTGCTAACTTTCCACGGTTCTCTTTATAGGAGTCTAATTTTACAGCTTGCTCAAAAATGGCAATTCGAGTTTCACTCCAAAGAGACTTACCAAACAAAAATGGAGAATTTGCAGAAACTGATGCCATGAAAGGGGAGGCCAGGAGCGACGCGTTGTAAAATTCCTTTCCTCGAAGTGGGTCAATTTGTAAATGTAATTGAAAACTAGTAGCAGCACATTCCAGCATTATGGAGTTAAAAGTTTCTTCTAATTCTTCTATTCCTTTTATTTCAACAGACATATTTTCCTTATGTCTCATACTAATAATTTGTTCATTAAGGGCGTAATATCGCATGTTTGGATAGATATATTCCAGATCAAGCATATACTTTCTGATTGTCGGAAGTGACCCAATGAACATTGCTTCAGAGTCTAGAGATTTTGCAACTTTTCTACAATTACTAAAAGTTTCTTTTAAGTTTTTGTGGAAGTTACTAAATACTTTACCTTGTAAAAGCATGGGATCAGTATTGATCTCAAAATTAAATTGAGATATTTCCGGAACGATCAGTGGATTGTCGATTTTTTTAAGGAAGGTTTCAGCTATGGGGTTTGGCAGGCTATCATCATTAATGAGCCAGGCCTCCATTTCAAGTCCACAAAGCGGCACGTCTGGAGTGACGAAATTCCTTTTATCAAAATGCTTGAGAATAATGGATGTTTCTTCTTTAACCTTCTTAGAAAAAACATCAAAGTCGGCTTGTGTAAACGATTTTCCTTTAACTTCTTGTCCCATATGCTTCCTTGTAACTAAACAATAATGAACCGTCTTATATTAGCAGTAAAAATTATAAAAAGGTGTACTTAGTTAATACACTGAGGTAGCTTGTGACTACATATGTCATAAGCGGAGATAACATCTTGAATTTTAATGATTTTACATTGGGTCCAAATTTAATCAAGGCCATAACTGAGATGGGTTTTGAAGAACCATCTGATATTCAACAATTAGCAATACCTGTATTAATGGAAGAAACAAGGGACTTTGTAGGCCAGGCACAGACTGGAACTGGTAAAACTGCTGCATTTGCACTGCCATTGCTTCAACATATTGAAGGATATAAAGGAAAAGTGAAGGCACTTGTTTTGGCCCCAACTAGAGAACTAGCAAATCAAGTCTGTACTGAAATAGACAAGCTTTCAAAATATTCCAACGTTAAAACGTTAGCTATCTATGGTGGAACGTCATACGACAAACAGAAATTGGGATTGAAAAGAAAAAAACCAGGTATTGTAGTTGGTACACCTGGACGAGTTATTGATCTTATTAAGCAAAAGGTTTTAGATCTAAGCGAACTTGAATATGTGGTTTTAGACGAAGCGGATGAAATGCTTAATATGGGTTTTTTTGAAGATGTTCAAACGATCTTAAGTGGAATTTTACAAGAAAAAAGAATGTGGATGTTCTCAGCGACAATGCCTACTCCAATCTTAAATTTAATTAAACGAGATTTTAAAAATCCTTCCATTGTGAAAGTAAAAAAAGAAACATTAAGCAATGCCAATATAGAACAAATTTATTACATCGTTAAAAAGAGGAATTTTAATGAAGCTTTAGGTAGACTTTTAAAAGTTGAAGAAGAATTTTATGGAATAATCTTTTGTCGTACAAGAATGGAAACGAAAGAACTTGCAGAATATTTGCTCAGAGAAGGACATTTTGTCGAAACATTACATGGAGAACTAGGGCAAGCCCAGCGTGATCTCGCTATGTCTCGATTTAAGTCTAGAAAAACAAAGATCATGGTATGTACCGATGTTGCAGCTCGTGGAATCGATGTGAATGAACTCACGCATGTGATAAATTATGGATTGCCGCAAGATTGTGAATCTTATGTTCATAGAATAGGTAGAACTGGTAGAGCTGGTTCTAAAGGTATTTCAATAACGCTTACAGACCCTAGAGAGAAATCAAGATTAGGAAGAATAGAAAAAATTACAAAATCTAAAATCGAACTGAAGAAGCTGCCAACTGTAAAAGACCTTAAGCGAGGAATGGTTGTGTCTGAATTAGAAAAAATGTCTAACATTGCGAATGTTCTTTTTGAAAAAGGACATGACTTTAAACTTGATAATAACTTCGATCTTTTTCAAGAAGGTTTCGGACCTCTGCCAAAAGAAGATGTGTTAAAAGTCCTTTTTACTTACGCGTTTAATAAAGACCTCAAGCGACTAGATGAAATGGGAGCTATAGATGATCAAGATGCTATGAAGAAAGAGCGCTCTAAAGGACGCGAACAAGGCAGGAGAGATCGGGGAGATAAATCTGAAGGCGGTAGGAGAGGGGCTCGTGTAATTAAAACAGGTCATGTTCGTTTATTTATGAATATGGGGAAAGACGATGGTTTAAATCTCATGTCTCTACTTGATGATCTTTCGACACAGTCTAAATGCCAAAAAAGAATGATATCTAATATTGATATGAAAGCAAAATTTAGCTTCTTAGAAGTTCCTGAGAGATATGGTGATGTTTTTCTTAGAAAAAAAATGAAGGTAAAAAATCGTTTAGTACGCTTTGAAGTTAGTCATTAATTGTATAAAGTTAATTATAATAATTTAATTTAGACATGTTGTAGGGCAACTCTGAGTTGATTGGTGTAATATGAATATACAAGAAATACTAAAGGAGCTCTCTACCTATAAAATTGGCAGAGAAATAAATAGAGGTATCGAAAGAGAGGCTTTAAGAGTCACTCCTGACGGCCGAATCTCAAAAAAAAAACATCCTGAGAAGCTAGGTTCAGCTTTAACCCATCCTTTTATTACAACAGATTACTCAGAAGCTCTTCTCGAATTTGTAACCCCGGTTTTTAATGACCCAAAAAAGCTATTAGATTTCCTCCGACAAATTCACATTTTTACATTGAAAAACATAGGAGAGGAAATTCTCTGGAATAACTCTATGCCTTGTTTTTTTAAGGAAGGAGATGAAATCCCTATTGCAGACTATGGGAAATCTAATGTTGGAAAAATGAAATCCATTTACAGAGAAGGATTAAAGCACCGCTATGGCGATGTTATGCAATCAATATCAGGTATACATTTTAATATTTCACTTTCAGACCACTTCTTTTCTAAACTTAGAAAGATTAAAAAGAACAAAAATTCTCTCCAGGAATTTCGCTCTATGGAGTATATGAAAAGTATCCGAAATATTCATAAACATTCTTGGATGATTCCTTATTTCTTCGGTTCCTCTCCTGCTATATGCAAGTCATTCATTACTAAGCATCCTGTTGAAAATGATCTGATAAACTTTGATGAGAAAGGTACTTTGACTTTCGAAGGAGCAACAACATTAAGGTTAAGTGATCTTGGATATACAAATAGTGAACAAGATGAAATTACTATTTGCTATAATTCCATCCATTCCTACGTTAAGAGACTTAGAAAAGCTATAACTGAAGAAAGTCCAGTATTTAAGAAGATAGGAATGATTGATAATGGTAAGTATAAACAACTCAACACAAATAAACTTCAATTAGAAAATGAATATTATGCAACAGTTCGTCCTAAAAGAAGAATTCATACCGGAGAGTCCCCTACATCAGCTCTTCTTGATAGGGGGATAGAGTACATAGAATTAAGATCAGTTGATGTGAATACTTATTCTCCAGTCGGCTTAGAGCTCGATCAAATTCTTTTTCTCGATATCTTTATTCTCTATTGTCTCTTAACTGAAAATGAGGAACAGGTACCTGAGAACGCTCTAAAGTATAGAGAAAATATTGAGAAAGTCGCTAGAAACGGTCGTTCTTCCGATATCTCATTATTTAATGGAATCGATTTCGAAACTCCAACCTTAATTGGAAATAAACTTTTTGATCAATTCGAACTTATAGCAAAAAAGTTAGATAATGAAAAACAATGTACCGAGTATATGGACGTCTTGACACTGTATAGATTAAAACTTAATGATAAAAATGGCCTTAACTCTTCCCGCCAATTAAATGAGATGAAGTCAAATGATGAAACTTTCTATAGGAATGTATTAAATAGATCTAATCAGTTTTCGAAATCTCTAAAAAATGAGAAACTTTCGGATGTTTTTAAAGAAGAGTTTGCGGCACATGCTCTTGAGTCACATGTAAGGCAAAGTAAAATTGAAGATTCTGATAAAATTTCATTTGAAGAATATTTAAAAGCTTATTTTCAACAAAATGAATATTAATTGAGTGATATTGTAATCTCTGTGGCCTTGAAACCCGGTGTCTTCGAAATAGGGTCTCGTTCCCTTGAAATTAAAATATTACATTCAGGAAAATACATTAATGTATTTCCTTCTTTGATATTAAACTCCCGAACTCTAATGTTTCTCATAATATTTGTTGGAGATTTAATTGTTACTTTTTGATCTCCTTTTAATTTCAGCTTTTGAATATCATGTTTATTCATGAGAATAACATCACGTCTATCAATCCCCCTAAAAGAATCTTCCTCTTCATAAACGACAGTATTATATTGCCCCTCTGATCTTACACTCATCATTGTATAGGTATCCTTTTCTGTCCTGGAGATTGATTTACATACAGTAAATTTTGCTTTTGCGTTTGGGGTAAAAAACTTGGGCGTTTGAATCAATCTATTGGGAATAGTAAATTCTTTTTTGGTTTCATTTATATCTTTAAGATTCTCCATACCTGGAATTGTTTTTGAAATGAGTGATCTAATATTATTGTGATTTCTCATTTCACTCCAGTCTATTGGACTTTCGGAAAATATTCTTTGTCCTACTTGTGCAATAATCTCTGTTTCACTGAAAAGAGATGAAATTCTCTTTGATCCACCGTCACTAAGCCTTAAAAAGTTGAACATTGATTCTTGAGTTGTTTTTTGTGATTCCTCATCTCTGGCAAGGACAGGGAGTATGATCGTTTCTTCACCTCTCGCATAAATATGTCCTTGATTCAAAGTCGTATTCATATAAAGAAGTGTTGGGATTTTAGATATAGATTGCCCGGCATAAACGAGATCAGGATTTGATCCATAGAGGTTTCCTCCAAGGCACCAAGCAAAATCAATTTCTGATCTATAACTAGCTTCCATGCAGGCCATGGTGTCATATCCATCATGAGTTGGAAGTTTGAATCCTAGATCGATTAGATTTTTGAACACAATATCTTTCAGTTTGGGAGTTACTGCCATCGTTCCCATGCCTTGAACATTACTATGACCACGTAATGGTAATAGACCTGCATTTTTCTTTCCTATCATTCCTCTACAGAGCGCTAAGTTAACAATTGACTTGATGTTTTCAACACCATTCTTATGATGAGTGATCCCCATGGTCCATGAAAAAACAGTATTTTTTGATTCCGAATACATTTGAGCAATATGGGAAATTTCCGTTCTTAAAACTCCTGAGTCCTTTTCAATTTCATTCCAGTCTAAATTTAATACATAGGACTTTAAATCTTGAAAATCATCTGTGTAATTATTAATAAAACTCTCATTAATAGTACCATTTTCAATTAAATATTTAATCATTCCATTTATAATGGCAATATCCCCACCGATATGGGGCTGAATATATTCATCCGCAATTTTTGTTCCAAAAAATAATGACCAAATATTTGAAGGTATTTTAAATTTTATGAGACCCGGTTCTTTTACAGGATTTATGACAATTACTTTTGCACCCTTGTTTTTTAACTTCATTAATGTCGTCAACAGTCTTGGATGATTTGATGTTGGGTTGCCGCCTATTAAAAAAAACAAATCACACTTCTCTACATCTTCTAAAGAAAGTGTTGCTGTTCCTGAACCAATTGTTTGAGAGAGTCCGACTCCTGATGCCTGATGACAATAATAAGAACAATTATTGACATGATTTGATCCAAAAATCCTTGCTAATACCTGGAGAAGAAACCCTGCTTCATTAGATGATCGTCCACTGAAATAAAAAAATGATTTTTGAGGATTTGTCTTTTTCATTCTAAAGGCGATCTTTTCGAATGCTTCTTCATAGCTGATTTTAGAAAAATGAGAGTCAGATTTTTTAGCATAAAGAGGATGAGGGATTCTCCCCAAAGAATCAAGCTCACGAGAGCTGAGTTTACCCAAATCTTCTATTGAAGTATTATTGAATATATTTTCTTTTATAGGGCCGATCATGTCTGACTTCATCGCCTGGAGAGTTTTCTTGCAAAGCTCTGGGAAATGACCTCGTTCATTTGTCATCCCTCCTTTTTGTCCACCCATACCTAAAGCGCAAGTCTTACATGTATTTTTTCTTAACATTGCTTTGGCCAACTTAAAGAAACCAAGTGTAAAAAACATAGAAAATGTATATTTAATGGAATGAAATCCACCAACAGCTTTAATTTTTTTCATTGGAAAATAATGAATGATTTATATAGATTTGAAAAGGTGCGTGCTGCCTTAATCCTTGTATTCGTCTAACTTTTGATTGAGTTTTTGCATGGTCTCTTTCCATTTCTCTTGTTTCGTGCCCTTGCCTGCTTTTTTATTCTTAATTTTCTTATAACCTCCATTAGAGGGAGAATTATTTACAATGCCCATCTTTGTGATATCGTAATTTGCAAGAAATGAATAATCTTTTTTAGGACTTTTCCCTGCCAATAGTAGTCTTTTTATTTCTTGAGTCGGTATTTTATCCATTTTTGTTTTAGTCACTGAAGGGCCAATAACAGAAATGTAATGATCACCAGTCGTGATATTAGCCTGTTTTTCATTATTCTGATCAAACAAATGTCCATAACCTTCAATGAGCGCAATCTGAGTAATTTCTCTTCCTACAGAATCCGTTCTTGCATTAGCTAAAACCTTCGTACCTCTCACTGCCATTGAAACATTATTCACTCTTACTTCAAGTTTATTTCTTTTTTGAGCTTTTACTTTGAAGTGGGTTCTCATATGGCCCCTCAGGAGATTAATTATTGCATCACGTTCTCCTTTTTGAGGGATATATTTCCATTTTGAGACATTAAACTCTGAGTTTTTGTTTAGGGTAATTATTGTTTGATCTACAAGTTCAATTTTGACAATACCATTTTTAGTTGTGGAAACAGTGTCTTTTTTATAAATCTTTTGTCCCTTGGACAATTGTCTCCTGCCTTGATCACTCGTTGCAAAAACTTTTCCTCTTATTAACATCACTTTTCCCATAAATTTGGGAACAAGAGTTGATGTTGTGGGGTCAAATGTGAAATCTTCAGCATTATAATTAGGCTCTGCAATTACAATCTGAGAATTAAGTAGGATAAAAATAAATGAAAAACTTAACAATAATAATTTCATTTAAGAAGAATAGCATTCTCTGGAAATGACTACAACTAGAGGGCAAAAGTGACTTGAATAATCATCATTAAATTAATAACTTATAAGACTATAATGAAATTGCTGTTAAAAGAAAATAAATACATAACTTTGTTAGCGATTATTCAATTCTCACATATTCTTGAAATTTGTTTTATGACAACTGCTTCAGGAAGAATGATTCCGTTTCTCACTCTGGTTTCAAAAGTACCTACGGCAAGTGAAAGAGGAAGTTTCATGGGTGCCTTGTACTCTATTCGTTCCTGTGGATCAGCTCTATCAACTTTGATAGCAGGTTTGTTAATTTCTGAAAATAGCAGTGGAAAATTAATGGGATTTGATATTACAGGTTATTTATCTGTTTTTATTATACTCGTGACGATTTATCTTACTTTTCATATTAATAAAGGGCCACAAGAAAGGTCCCTCTCCAGTGTGTAAATATGGGCTATTTAGCTGGCCGTTTTCTAAGGGCCAAATCGCTACGCTTTTTCGGTAGCAAAGTTTAATTAACTAGATCAAAGTACCGATATATGGTATGGCCAAATCTTGTATTATAATGAATGATTACTACCTCTCGGCGACCTCATATAAAGCTGGCAAGGTGCCGGAGAAAATTTTGCTATCAAATGCGATATGAATTGAAAATAGATTACAAAAAGAGAAACAATAGAAAGTATTTAATAAGGCCAAGACTCATACAGTTGGTATTGTTAAAGTTGGAAATGAATAATGGAGATAATAAAAATAAAGAATAAGGACTAGATGGCAGAAATAACACAAATGAATATTATACTCTTAGAACATCGACTAGACTATAAAGCAATTTATGGAATGAACCTTACATTATACCTCGGGGCGAATGTTATAACGACTAAGACTATTCAGGAAACAATGAACATAATATCTGAACAAAATATTGATCTTATTTTTATTAACAACGATGCTTATGTCCAAGATATTGCCAATGACTTATTCACCAAGATGGAGAAAAACTTAACAACTGTACCACTATTTATCATTGGTAATACGAAGTTAAATAATGATCTTGGAGAAAAGTTTGAAAGTAATTGCCAATTGAGAGATGTTATTCAATCAATAGCAAAGAGCAAGTCTATCACTGCAAAGATGATGTCAGAGATGGATCAACCTGCTTATTTTCCTCTCCCTATGGAATTTATTGTACCTGGATGGCAGACCATAGTAGAGATTTTTATTAAAAGATCTGATACTTACAGAATTGCTTTTCTGGCAGAAGAGATTATATTTTCTGAACAATTAGAAGAACAAAAAGCTGATGGCAATAATCAACTGTATGTAGATAGGGATAAAAGGTTAAGGTTTGTAAATAATATTACCTTGCAGATGACAGCAAAATTAAATGATCCCAATATGGAGCTGACTGAAAGAGTAAAGGTTACAGAGGTTGCTTTTCAGATGGTGATGGAACAAGCGAGGCAAATAGGTATTGGGGACAGTACTATGGAGCTTGCAAACTCATGCATAGAATCCATGACATCAATGGTAAAATCAATTCCAAGCCTAGATAAACTTTTAAAAAATATACTAAAAAATACTGGCTCATATAGATATAAGCAATCTTTATTAATTAGCTATATAGGTTCACATATTATCAAGAAAACAAAATATCCAAGTAAAACTCAGCAAGAAATTTTTGCTTTTGTTTCCTTCTTTCATAATATTGGACTTCATAAAGATGAGTACGCAATGATTCATACCGATGAGCAATTAGAAGAATCGAATTTAAGCGAAAAAGAAAAGATCTTAATAGAAAGACATGCAATAATTGCGGCAAGATTAGTGACTAACTCAGGAAAAAAAAATCCATATGAAGTCGGAATTATCTTAAAACAACATCATGGCTCTACTAAAGGACTGGGACTATCAAATCTATCACCTAATATTTCACATCTTGCAATGATTTTTATTTTTGCGCAAGAATGGACGAATATAGTTTTGAATTTTGAAAATGAAGAACGTAGACCTAATAAAAAACAAGTCATTGAAACGCTTAAAAGAAAATATGACCTGAAAGGGTTTTATAACTTACTTCCGATTTTGGATACATTAGAGCTTTAATCTACATTTATATCTAAGATAAGTTCTGTAACTTATTCTGCGTGATTGCGACTCATCTAATTATTAGATCGTTTATATCTAAATAATGAGCATGATCACTTGATAAAAGTATTTAAATATTGATTATTCAATGGCTTAATGGCCAATCAAATAGATTTGAATATAAAGGCTGGACGCGCTGCGTTTGACACCAATAAATACAAACTGATAGGTCTTTATACTAAAATTTTAATTAAAAAAACCTTATATGGATAGGAGGCCCTATGCCCAACAAGTTAAGTAATTACATCAATGGACAATTTGTAGATTCACATGGATCTGAAACATTTGATATCCATAATCCGGCAACAAATAAATTGATTGGATTAACTCCCCTTGGAACTACCACAGATGTTGATCAGGCGGTTGCTGCCGCTAAAGAAGCTTTTCAGACATGGAGAAATACTCCTGCTATCGATAGGGTTCAACCATTATTTAAATTAAAAGCTTTACTTGATGAACATGCAAAAGAAATTGCTGAACTCATTGTGAAAGAACATGGAAAGACTTTGAAGGAGGCCATGGGTGATATCCTAAGAGGAATTCAAATGGTGGAAGTTGCCACAGGTATGCCTTCTTTAATGATGGGCGAGAACTTAACAAATATTGCAGCAGGAATTGACGCTTCTACAGAAAGAAGACCAATCGGTGTCTTCGCAGGAATTACTCCGTTTAACTTTCCGGCCATGGTTCCGTTTTGGTTTTGGCCATTCGCTGTAGCTTCTGGAAACACTTATGTTCTTAAACCATCTGAAAGAGTTCCTCTTACACAGATGAGAATTTTTGAACTTATTTCGCAATGTGGTTTCCCAAAGGGTGTTATTAATATGATCCACGGTGGAAAAGATGTCGTGAATGGACTTTGTGACCATGCAGATGTTGAGGGGGTTAACTTTGTTGGCTCGACTCCAATTGCAAAACATGTCTATACAAGAAGCACGGCTTCTGGAAAAAGAGTTCAGGCATTAGGTGGGGCCAAAAACTTTATGGTTCTGTTACCAGATGCTGTTATGGACCAATCAATCAAAGCTATGGTTGATTCTTGTTATGGTTGTGCTGGAGAAAGGTGTTTAGCCGGATCAATATTAGTAGGTGTCGGAGATGCCTATGACAAAATGAAAGAGTTAGTACTAAAAGAAATGGAAAATATTGTAGTTGGAAATGGATTAGATTCTAAAACTACCTTGGGCCCCGTTATTTCAAAGGCTGCACAAGAAAGAATTACCTCGGATATTGCAACGGCCGTTTCTGAAGGTGCCGAATTATTGATCGATGGTAGAAATACGAAAGTTAGTGGTCATGAAGAAGGATACTTTATGGGACCAACCGTACTTGATAAGATTAACCCCGGAACATTAATGGCCACCAAAGAGATTTTTGGACCGGTGATTGGTCTCATGCAAGTAAAAACTTTGGATGATGCAATTGAAATGTTAAATGGATCTGAATTTGCAAATACTACTTCATTGTTTACCACCAATGGCGGAGCCGCTAGAAAGTTTATAAACCAAGTCATTCCATCTATGGTTGGGATCAATATCGGTGTGCCTGCACCTATGGCCTTCTTTTCATTTGGAGGATCAAAAGATTCATTCTTTGGAGATATTAAGGTTCATGGAAATTCTTCAGTTGAGTTTTTTACAGAAAAACATACTTCAATGATCCGTTGGTATGAAAAAGGAATTGATTCCTCTGTTTCATCAATCTGGGGAACAAAATAATTTAATTTAATTTATCTATAGAGGTCGAAAATGAATAAAAAATTAATAAGAAATGGACATATTTGGTCAGCACATGATGACTTTATAGGAGACGTTTATGTCGTTGATGGTAAGATCGCCGCAATTGGAAAAAATCTTGCGGATGTTTATTCTGCTGATGAAGTCATCGACGCTGATGGACTCTATGTTATTCCCGGTGGAATAGATGCCCATACGCATATGGAACTTCCTTTCATGGGAACTCATTCTGCAGATGATTTCGAGACAGGTACTTTGGCAGGACTTCATGGAGGAACAACATCAATCATAGATTTTGCAATTCAAACACAAGGTAATAGCCTTAAGGATTGTGTCAATCATTGGCATGAAAAAGCTGACGGAAAAGCAGTTGGAGATTACGCCTTCCATTGTGCTGTTACAGACTTCAATGAAAAAACAGCAAAAGAAGTTCCTGAAATGATTGATCAAGGTATTACGTCATTTAAAACATTCATGGCCTATAAAGGCGTACTCATGATTGATGACAAGATGATGCTTGGTTTGATCAAAGAGGTGAGGAAGTATGGTGGACTTGTTTCTGTTCATGCTGAAAATGGAGACCTCGTTGATTCATTAGTTGAGCAATTTCGAATTGATGGAACTCTTTCTCCGAAGTATCATGCATTAGCTCACCCCCCCGAAGCTGAAGCGGAAGCGGCTACTAGAGTAATGGACTTGGCCCACTTTCACGACGCTCCTATTTACATCGTTCATACATCATGTCGACAGTCATTAAATAGAATGAAGATGAATTTCTTAAGAGAGCAAAGAATCTTTATTGAGACTTGCGCTCAATATTTATTATTAGATGATTCGGTTTATGATTTACCAAACTTTGAAGGTGCAAAGTATGTAATGTCTCCGCCTATTAGAAAAAAAGATGATCAAACGGCACTTTGGCATTCTCTACAATGTGGGCATGTTCACACAATTGCAACAGATCATTGTCCATTTAATTTTCATGGTCAAAAAGATATGGGCAGAGATGATTTTTCTAAAATACCTAATGGAGCAGCAGGAATAGAGCACCGTTTAGAACTTATCTTCTCAGAAGGTGTCAAGAAAGGTCGTATGACAATGAATAGGTTTGTTGAAGTTATGTGTTCTCATCCGGCATCTATCTTTGGACTTGGTAACAAAGGTACATTAGCAATAGGAAAAGATGCTGATATTGTTTTAATTGATCCAAATGAAAAACACACTATATCTACAAAAACACATCATCATAATGTTGACTCTTCAATTTATGAGGGCTGGGAGTTAACAGGAAAAGTTAAAACCGTACTTTCAAGAGGCAACATAGTTGTAAGAAATGGAAAAGCTGACCAAGTTACCAAGGGGCAAGGTGAGTTCTTAAAAAGAGATAAATTTAATTTTAGTCTATAATGTTTAAAAAAAAAGGAGTTTTCAAATGAGCAGAAATGTAAAATGTGGAATTATTCAAATTGGAAATAAAGTCGACACAGAAAAATCTTGTGAAGAACATAGAATGGGAATGATTGAAGCACATCTTCCATATGTAGAAGAAGCTGCAAAAGCAGGAGTAAAAATACTTTGTTTTCAAGAAGTGTTTACAGGCCCTTACTTTTGCCCTTCTCAAGATACGAAATGGTATGGACTTGCAGAAAAAATCCCGTCTGGTCCAACTACTGCAAAAATGCAAGAACTTGCAAAGAAACACTCAATGGTTATAGTCGTACCTATTTACGAAGAAGAAATGCCAGGAGTTTACTATAATACTGCCGCTGTTATTGATGCTGATGGAGAGTATTTAGGGAAATATAGAAAAAACCATATTCCACAAGTACAAGGATTTTGGGAAAAATTCTTCTTCAAGCCTGGTAATACCGGTTACCCTGTTTTCAAAACTAAGTATGCAACTGTTGGTGTCTATATCTGTTATGATAGACATTTTCCTGATGGAGCAAGATGTCTTGGACTAAGCGGAGCAGAAATTGTATTTAATCCTTCAGCAACTGTAGCCGGACTTTCTGAACATCTATGGAAAATAGAGCAACCAGCCCATGCTGTTGCAAATGGTTACTTTATTGCCGCAATTAATAGAGTGGGAACTGAAGGGCCCTGGAATATTGGTGAATTCTACGGACAATCATATTTTTGTAACCCTAAAGGACAAATTGTTGCTGAAGGTTCTAGAGATAAAGATGAGCTCATTACTGCAGATCTCGATCTTGATATGATCAAAGAAGTAAGGGATACATGGCAATTCTATAGAGATCGAAGACCAGAGACATATGGACAATTAACTGACTTAGGTGAAAGATAATTTTACTGAATTTATTGAAATGACGGAGAATCTCCATGAGTGAAAATAAACGTGAACAAATAATTGAACAAAGAAAGAAATTTCTTTATCCAACTAAAATAGCTTATTATAAGAACCCCCTACATCTCGTAAAAGCTAAAGGAAGCTACGTATGGGATGATCAAGGGAAGAAATATTTAGATTTTATTGGTGGAATTATTTGTATTTCAGTTGGTCACAATCATCCCGCAATTAAAAATAAAATGAAGGAAATGATTGATGGCGATGCTATTCAGCACACTACTTACCTTTATCTTTCTGAGTATATGGCCGACTTTGCTGAAAAACTCGCTAAAGTCGCGCCTGGGGATCTCTCAAAAGTATATATGACAAACTCTGGTTCAGAAGCAAATGAAATGGCCGTTATGACTGCAAGGGCAGCAACCGGTAGACAAATGGTTCTGTCCTTAAGACATGGTTATCATGGAGGAACAAATGTTCCCCTAGGTCTATGTGGGCATGGTACATGGAAATTTGAAGGACAACCACAAGCTTCTGTTTCTCACGTCCAGGCTCCTTATTGCTATAGATGCCCATGGGGCAAAGAAAGAAATACTTGCAACTTAGAATGTGCTGATGAAGTTCAAGAAGTGATTGATACTACTACAGACGGAAATATTGCTGCATTTATTTGTGAACCAATTCTTGGGGTTGGTGGATTTATTGATGCTCCTGTTGGATATCATAAAAAAGTTTACGACATTGTTAAAAGGGCCGGTGGAATGTACATCTCTGACGAAGTGCAAACAGGAGTCGGAAGGACTGGAAAAAATTTTTTTGCAATAGCTGATTCTGAGGTTGTTCCTGACTTTATTACTATGGCCAAAGGAATAGGTAATGGTGCTCCTGTAGGGGCTGTAATTACTAAGACCGAACATGCAGATGCATTAAAAGGTAAATTACATTTTAACACTTTTGGTGGTGATCCTTATCAAGCAATGCAAGCGGGTAAAGTCATCGACATTATTAAAGATGAAAACTTAATAGAGAACGCAGAAAAAATGGGCCATTATCTGAAAGAAGGTTTTATGGATCTCCAAAAAGACTTCCCAATCATAGGAGACATAAGAGGACGTGGCTTGCTGTTGGGATTAGAGCTTGTTCTAGACGCAAAAAGTAAAAATCCAAACCCTGAAGCTGCGTCTAAACTTATGGAGACGGCCCGTAGTGAAAATATTCTCATCGGTAAAGGTGGATTACGAGGTAATGTAGTAAGATTGGCACCCTCTATGGCCATCACTAAGAATGAATGTGATGAATTATTAATAGGGCTAAGAAGAGCATTTAGAAATTTATAGAGGAGAATATTTTGAGTGAACATATAAATGAAGATCTAGCTCCAGTCCCACAAGTTGAAAGAACTTGGAATAGTATGAACTATTTTGCTCTTTGGGTAGGGATGGCAGTATGTATTCCTTCTTATATGATTGCAGCAAGTCTAATCACAGCTGGAATGAGCCTAACTCAAGCTGTGTCTTGTGTCTTTTTAGGCAACATGATTGTTCTTATTCCAATGGTTTTAAATGGCAAAGTAGGAGCAAAATATGGAATACCTTATCCAGTCTTTGCAAGATCAAGTTTTGGAATATTGGGTTCAAATGTCCCCGCTTTATTAAGGGCGATTGTTGCTTGTGGTTGGTTTGGAATTCAATCTTGGATCGGTGGAATGGCAGTAATGGCAGTGATCACAACATTCTGGCCAGGATTTGCCACTCTTCCTAATATTCTCCCCGTATTTATGGGTACTACGACGGCCCCATTTATATCTTTCCTCATTTTTTGGGGTCTAAATGTTTTAATAATCATTAAGGGTGTTCAAACTATTAAATGGTTTGAAACAGCTTCCGCCCCTTTATTACTTCTTTCTGGTATTGCTCTTTTAGTTTGGGCCGTAACTTCTGTTGCAGAGGTTGAAGGTAGTTTTGCAGCCGCCTTTACTCGATTATTTAATCAACCTTCTAAATTTGCTAACACCAGTGAATTTCTTAAATTTTTTATTCCATCATTAACTGGAATGGTTGGATTCTGGGCCACAATGAGTCTTAATATTCCAGATTTTACACGTTATGCTAAAGATCAACGATCTCAATTTATTGGTCAGCTAGTGGGACTTCCAACTACTATGACATTATTTGCATTAATTGGAGTCGTCGTCACCAATGCGACAGTTGTTCTTTACGGAACAGCTATTTGGGATCCAGTCCAAGTGATACAAAAGTTTGATTCTGCGATTCTTCTTTGTGTGTCCATGGTGATTATTGTGATTGCAACATTATCAACAAATATAGCAGCAAATGTCGTTGGACCTGCAAATGACTTTTCAAATGCAGCACCTACAAAGATTAACTTTAGACGGGGGGGATTGTTAACGGCCGTACTTGGAATTATAATGATGCCATGGAAGTTAATCGCTGACCCCACGGGTTATATTTTTACTTGGTTGCTGGGGTATTCGTCCTTATTAGGACCTATCGGTGGAATCTTATTGGTTGATTATTATCTGGTAAGAAAACAAGAATTAAATATTCCCGATCTTTATAAAAAAGAAGGCGAATATACTTATTATAAAGGATTTAACTTTGCAGCATTGACAGCATTTATCTTAGGAGTGCTTCCAAATGTTCCCGGATTCTTCCACCAAATTGGTGTCATTGAAAATATCTCATCACGCTTTGAAACAATTTATTCGTATGCTTGGTTTGTAGGGCTTCCTACCGCCGGTATAATTTATTATTTAATGACCAAATTAGCATTAACTGGCGAAAGGAAGGCACAACATGTCTAAAAACAAACTTGAATGTTATCAAAACGGAATTAGATTCGAAAATCCATTTTTAGTAGGCTCTGGTCCTCCTTCAACAAATGCAAAAGTAATTGCAAGATCTTTTGATGCAGGTTGGGCTGGATCAGTGATAAAAACATTGAGTCTTGATAGCACTAAGGTAAGAAATATTGCTCCTCGCTATGGACATCATAAATTTAATGGAAAATGTATAGGATTTACCAATAATGAACTCATCACAGACAGGCCTTTAGAAATTTGGCTTGATGAAATGAAAGAGCTAAAAAAAGTTTATCCTGACAAGATTTTAATTGCTTCTATTATGGAAGAACCAACTAGAGAAAATTGGCTTAAACTTACTGATCTCGTTTGTAAGGCCGGAGCAGATATGATTGAGTTAAATCTTTCCTGTCCGCACGGAATGCCTGAAAGAAAAATGGGACAGGCAATGGGACAATGTCCAGACGTCATTAAAGATGTTACGAGCTGGGTAAAAGAAGCTTCAACAGTACCTGTCTGGGCGAAAATGACTCCAAATATTACAGATATAACAGTACCAGGAAAAGCGGCACTAGACGCTGGAGCGGATGGACTTACTGCTATTAATACTATTTTATCGGTATCTGGAATCAATATGAAAAACTTCCAGTCTATTCCAAATGTAAAAGGAGTAAGTGCTTTTGGTGGTTACTCTTACACCGCTGTAAAACCTATTGCTCTGAGAATGATTGGTGAGTTAGCAATGGCCTTTCCAAAAACAGAAATTTCTGGTGTTGGTGGTATCGTTGATGGGCAATCCTCCGCAGAACATTTATGTATGGGAGCGGGGACATTACAAGTCTGTACTGCTATTATGCTAGATGGATTTAAGATGATTGATGGCCTAAAAGATGAATTGACTACAATATTAGATGACCATGGAATGGATAATGTTCATGAGCTGAAAGGAAAGTCTTTAGAGTATTTTGGAACAATGGCAGAAATGGCCGACCGCCTTGAAGCTTCAAAACAAAAAACAAAAGCACATACAGATAGCTTCTCTGGAGATAATATTGTTGATGTGTCGAATGAGTTAACGAATGATGAATAAGTATTAATAGTTATATAGATCAAAGGCCCTTTCTTAAAATGAGCCTTTGTTCTCCTTTCGAGTTTATATTGGTCCCAGTTAAATCAAACCCATTTTTTAAATTCAATATAAGCATCGACTTATACTGATTAGAGGAGTGAGTAGTTACAGATGTAAATTTATTGTCTTTAAGCCAGGAATGTTGCAAATCCATTAATTTCTTAGCGATTCCTTGACCTCTAAAATCTGGGGCTATGCCTCCAAGCCAGCTATAGAATGATCTATCTTTTTTTTCGAAACCAACTTTAAAACCAATTAGCTTGTGCTTTGAAAAAGCTAAATTAAATACCAAGTTTTTTGAATTCTCAATTTCGTAGATAAATCCGTTGGTTGAAAACTTTGCTTTAAAGATAGATTCGTATAGATCTAAGATTTCTCTGAGCTTTGAAACCTCTGGAAGACCTTCTTGCAATTCATACTGAATATTCATTTCTTTTTCCTTGTGAAAATATAATTAGGAAGATGAAGCTTTTTTTTGCCCCAATGTTTCTTTATGAAATTATCTCTCCCAGAACCTTTCCTATACCTTTTATAATGGGAGGGATTCTTTTTATGATAATTTTGGTGGTACTCTTCAGCTTTATAAAATTTAGTGGCCCTTATAATAGGTGTTACAATTTCTTTAGAGAATACTTTTAAAGTATTTATGAATTTAATAGATTCCTCAGCAATTCTTTTTTGTTCTTTTGAATTATAGAAAACGGCAGAAGAATATTGTGGTCCACGGTCGTAGAAGCTTCCTCCTGCGTCAGTAGGATCGAAACTTTGCCAGAATAATTCAAAAATTTCTTTCAAGGATACCTTCGTAGGATCATATATAACCTTTACTGCTTCGACATGACCGCTGGAGCCAGCTGAAACTTGTTTGTAGGAAGGATTCACAACTCTACCATTTATATATCCAGATTCTGCGGATATAACTCCCGGAGTCTTATCAAATGGTGCCTCAATGCACCAAAAACACCCACCAGCAAATATAATTTCCTCTGAAGAATAGACTTGATTTGCATTGAACAATACAAAGATTAAAAGAGATATTTTTTTCATAGTTGCTCCTAAGTAGACGCTATAAGTTAAATTGTATTTTTTGCAAGTATTCAATAATTTAATAATATTTCCTTTTAGTGTCTGTAATAAATAATAAAGCAGGTAGGAAAATGAGATCAGAAATTAGAGCAAGAATTAAAACTACAGAGGTTAAAAAACCAAAGTTTGAATTGGGGGTGAATGAGCCCATCATAAAGCAAAGAAATGCTGACACTAATACAAATGTAGTCCAAAAAAGAGCAGAACCTGTATGTGAATAAACTTTTAAAATGGCTTCAAATGTATTTTGATTTTTACTATATGACTTATGGTAGTCAGAGATGAAGTAAATCGTGTCGTCGACTGCGATTCCAAGACAAACAGAAGAGATTAAAATAGTACTCACATCAATTGGGAGATGTAATAAGTTCATCACGCCAAGACCTAAAATAGGAGGAACAACATTTGGAATCATGGACAATAAGCCTAATTTTAATGACCTGAAAACTATAATCATAAAAAGACAGACAAGGAAAACGGCTAAAGTCATCGAAGAAATAAATGTCTTAACAATCATTTTATCTAAAGTTGCTACCATTGATGATTTTCCCGTTATCTTTGCAACAAGGCCATGTCTATTTGCAGCTTTTCTTATTGCTTCAATTCTTTGAAGACCTGCATGGGAGCCTAGACCTATTATTTGTATTTTAAGACGTATATATCGTTGATCTATAGAGGTCCAAAAAGTAAGGCCCATTCCTTGAGGAAGACTTAATGAATAGAGGAAAATATTTTCGGCAATAGATTTTCTATTGTTTGGTATGGTATTATTGCCGGTGAGAACACCATTAATTTCTTTTACAATCGTAATAATAGAGTTAACTTTTGTGACCTTATGCTGAGTTAAAATCCACTCTTGATACTGCTCAGCTTTTTTTAAGAACTCTGGGTCTAGTATTCCATGTTCTTTCTCTGAATCTACGACAACTTCAATTACGCCAATGCCACCGATATGCTTCTCAATAAAACGTTGGGCAATAACAATAGGAAGACTGGGTTTGAAATAATTAATTATATTTGAATTAACTACATTATTTCTACTTAGATATATTGCAGATGAAGTTAATATGATAAAAAAGATACTTATGGGGTATTTAAAATCTTGTAAATATCCAACCAAAACTTTGGTGCATTGTATTTTCAGTTCAGACCGTTTAACATCTTTTTGAGATTTCTTGGCCTTGAAAGGAAGAATTGTTAAAAGGGGAACTAACCAAAAATAGGTAAAGAAAAGTGCTGTAAATGCCCCCAGAAATGCTAATGATCCCAATGAGGAAATAGGTTTTATATCAGAAAATGAGAGGGAGAGAAAGCCCAGTCCCGTCGATATAGATGTAAGTATTGTGGGTAGTAATACCTTGTGAATAGCTTTATGAATGGCCAACATTTTATCATCAAATTCTTGCAAGTATTTCTGAAAAGACTTGAGTAAATGAATACTATCGGCAATAGAGATGGCCATCAAAATATTTGGAAGCATTGATGTGACGACATTTAATTTAACACCTGAGAGGGCACCAATTCCTAGGGACGAAATAATAGTTAGAGCAATCATTGTGATTACAAGTGGTATTGGCAAAAATGATTTGAATATAAAATAGATAGAAATAAAAATGATCGTTAAAATAATTGGAGTAACTAGTTTTAAATCCTCCAACGTTTGGTCAGAAAAACTAGTTGTGACAGGAGCAGTGCCTGTTAGGTGAATTTCTATATTATGGTGAGCTCTAAAGTCATTTACTAACTTCTGTGCGACTTGAACCGTTTCATCATAGAGAGGTTTTTCATCAATAAAGGGACGAATACTACCATAGATTGCTACAGTTTTTAGGTCTTTTGAAATTAAAAAATCTTGTGCGCGCTCCATTGCCAAAACTTTTGTTCTTAAACTTTTAAGTTCCTCATTCGTCATTCCCTCAATTTCTTCAGGAATGAATGGCTCGATTTCAATATCATCGTCAATGCCTTTGATCTCGAGATAATTGTCGAGTGAATCGACTCTGATAACATTTGGTACGTCCCACATCTTTTCAGTTAATTTCTTGAGAAGCTTTAGGTTTGAGATAGTAAAAGCATCACCATCATTGAATCTAACTGCAAAAATAACTGAATCATCATTACCAAATGTTTTTTCGAAATAATCATATTGTTGTAACATTGGATTATCATGATTGAACCAAACTCTATATGTGAAATCTGACTGAATCTTTGTTAAACCAAATAAGCCTATCGAGAGAATAAAGATAACTAATGCAAGACAAAACCAGCGTTGCTGAATCAGAAAATTTGAAAAGTATTGCTTAAAGTTATCTGATAATTTCATTAAAATATTTTATGAAAATTATGTTTGGAGTACCTTTTGAAATCTTCATTAAAGTAGGTTCGACAATCTTCTTCCGCTTGATCGAGGGCATTTTTTAATTTTGTTTTGATACTATCAAATTCTTCATAGTCAGTTTCTTCAGGGATAAAAATCGGATCGCCATAGATAACCATTATTCTAGTAAATGGTTTAGGTAATCTGAATTTATCCCAGCTTTTGAACTCCCAATATTTTTCAGGAACAGCAGCGTAAGGGATAATTGGATGGCCTGACTTTTTTGCCATGTCAATTATTCCAGCTTTTGGTATTCTAGCTGGTCCTTTAGGTCCATCGACAGTGACAGCTCCAGCAATTCCTGATTTGAGTAGATTGATCATTTCTTGTTTTGCCTCTTTTCCTCCCTTGTTAACCCCACTTTTTTTAGAACTGCCACGACAGGCAGTAAAACCAAGCTTCTTACAAGTGTAGGCGATGAGGTCAGCATCTTTTGATTTTGAAACCATAACAACATGTGGGATATCTTTTTGGGCAAGGTTTCCCTGCAAGAATTGTTGATGCCATAGAGCATATAAGTAATTACCATGCTTACTTTGTTTTTGGGCCTTTTTAATATTTTCAAAACCATCATACCGATATCGATAAGATGCATGAAGTGTTGCAGCGAATAGCCAAAGAAATTTTGCTAATAAATCATTCAACATTTTATTTTCCTTAACATTATCCTAAAAAGATTAAATTTCTTTTAGCATAGGTTTAGTCGCTCTGATACAAATGAGTGTACTCATAATGTAAATACCAAAGACAATTCTTTAAAATAGCCTCTTCTTTTAAATTACTGCAATTTAATCAAATTAAAATGTCATTGAAAACAACATCGGCACGCTTCGCTGCGTCATGCTTGTTGATAGAACACAACTATATAATTATGTTATGGAATTACCTCTAAATTATTCAACTGAAGTGTCATTCGCAATTAAAAATAATATTCCCATTGTGGCGTTAGAGTCCACTATTATAACTCATGGTATGCCATACCCGCAGAATGTTGAATGTGCTAAATTAGTTGAAGCTGAAATACGTGCCAAGAAAGTGGTACCTGCCACTATTGCAATTATCAATGGATGTATCAAAATTGGACTTAATGATGATGAACTTGAAAAGCTTGGACAATATTCTTTAGAAACTTGTGAAGAAGAAGCATTAAAGATTTCACGCAGGGATCTTTCTTATGCTGTGGCCAATAAGAAAACAGGTGGCACAACAGTATCTGGAACTATGATTTGTGCAAAGCTTGCTAATATTAGAGTATTTGCCACAGGTGGAATTGGTGGTGTTCATAGGGAAGGTGAGGACACTCTAGATATTTCAGCTGACTTAAATGAATTGTCGAAAACCAATATCGCTGTTGTTTGTGCGGGGATTAAATCAATATTAGATCTACGCCTAAGCTTAGAGTACCTTGAGACTATGGGGGTGCCAGTTCTTGGTTATAAGACAACAAGATTACCAGCATTTTATTCAAAATCGAGTCCATTTGATGTCAATTATCAAATGAGTTCAGCAAAAGAAATAGCTTCATTGATAGTTGCCCATGACTTATTAAAACTAGAAAGTGGAATCCTTGTTACAAATCCTATTCCTGAAAAATATAGTATCGATTATGATGAAATGGAAACTATTATTGAAAGAGCGTTAGGGGAGTTAAAGAGTACTGGTCTTAGAGGAAAAGAAATAACACCATTTCTTTTGAGCATTATAGGGAAATTATCGGGGCAAAAATCTTTAGAGGCCAATATTGAATTGGTGAAAAACAATGCCAGATTGGCAGCAGATATCGCATTAGAACTAGTTTAATAATTATTTAATTCCTACTGTTGCTGAAACTTCTACCTGGTCATCAACACCGATTCCCATATAAGAAATTCCTTCGAAACCAAAGTCTTTAATAGAAAGGTTGAAATTAGCTTTTATATTTTTACCTTCTTGAACATATTTGAATTTAAACTTCTTTGTTTTGCCAAGAATTTTAATCTTTCCTATACCGTTACCGCCGCTACCTTTTGCTGTTACGGCAACATATTTGTATTTACCTTTGTTAGAGAGGTACTTAATAGTATGCTCATCTCTTAAATCTAATCCTGTTTTAAGTTTAGAAATTTTAAAAGTGAGTTTCTTAGCATGAAATCCATTACCTTCCTTATGCACCTTTCCTTTAATTTTTCCATTTATTTCAAAAGAGCCCGCTGGTGATAGCTCGACAGAGATGACAACTCCCTTTTTCGATGCGCTGTGACTTAGTGCAGAACAAAGAAGTAGTGGTAGGATAAAGCTTGTATAAATTATTTTTCTCATGGATATCCTTAGTAGCTAAAATGTAGACTTTATATTAATAGAAAACAAAACAGGATACTAGAGGGAAGTTCTTTTTACAGAGAAAATACTCGAAATTCATGTTTTCTTGATGAGTATCGTCAGTTGATCACACACTATTTTTCAATTGAAATTTCTTACCACATAGCCAGACAACATAGATCACAGGCAGACCAATAATCGCTGTCATTGCGAAAAAACCTGAATATCCCATAGTATCTACCATTGAACCCGAGTAGCCTCCCATCACTTTTGGAAGTAATGTCATTAATGATGTGAAGATAGCGAACTGAACTGCTGTAAATGAGACATCAGTTAGGTCAGACAAAAAAGCGACAAAAGCTGCGCTCGCTAATCCTGCCGCTAAGTTATCTGCGGAAATGACGAGGTAAAGCATAGGAAGGTTAGCACCCATTTTGTCTAACAGCATAAACAATAAATTTGTAGCTGAAGAAAGAACCGCTCCCCAAAGTAAAATTCTGATGACACCAAATCGAGTTGTTAGTAATCCTCCTAGAAATCCGCCGAGCAGGGACATAACGAGTCCAAATGTTTTTACAACTGAAGCAATTTGGGTTTTTGTGAATCCTAAGTCTTGGTAAAAAACATTTGAAATGACTCCGAGGACTATATCTGAAATCCTATAAAGACCAATGAGTGTGAGCAGAAGTATGGCCATGTTCTTTCCATACCTTTCAAAGAAATTTCGAATAGGTGAGACATATCCTTCTTCAACCATGTCAGTATTTACTAAGCCAGTTTGACCTATGAGGAAAGCAACAAGTCCCGCGCCAGTAACACTTATGACTAGACGTAGAAAACCTACTATGAATCCCGCGAAGGCTTTATTATTTAAAAACTCTACTAGCTCTATTTTGAACGAGGAGGTTATATCACCTGTTAAATAGAAGACTGTTACAAAACAACATACTATAAGTAGAAATAAAAAGAAAAATTGAATATAGTCTTTTGTTGAATGACTGTCATCTCTCTTTGCTAAATCTGGTTCAGGAGAACTTAGAGTTGTGACAACTCCAATAAGCATACAAGCGGCCATCGCCAGGTATGACCATTTCCAAGCGTGATATGAATAATGAGTACTCGTAGAACCTAAATATTCAGCGAAAGCAATTGCGCCAGCTCCTGAGACAATCATTGCTAAGCGATAGCCAGCTATGTAAACAGAGGAGAGAATAGCTTGCATTCTTGCTTCTGCAGATTCAATTCTAAAAGCATCGATGACAATGTCTTGAGTTGCAGAAGAGAATCCTAACATCACTGCTGCCAATGCCATATATGTAAGACTATTTTCCCCCGAGGCAGGATCAATCATGGACATCCAACAAATAGCAGTGATCACTAAACCTTGTGAAAATAAAAGCCAAGACTTTCTTCTTCCAAATAAATTAGTGAGTAATGGGATTGGAAGTTTATCTACTAGCGGGGCCCAAATAAACTTGAATGAATATCCGAGTGCCGCCCAACTAAAGTACGTAACAGCTCCTCTTTCTACTCCTGCTTCTCTTAACCAGAGGGAAAGAGAAGAAAAGATCATAAGTATGGGAAGACCTGCAGAAAATCCTAAAAACAACATCGTTGCCACTCGCTTATCAAAATAAGCCTTCATGTTTTCTGCCCACGTTTCATTAGTAATTTGTGACACTAAAAATCCTTTCTAGAATAGTTATACTTTAATGATGACAATAAATTTGTGATACGTCCAGAAAGTGGCGACTTTCAGACTAGTTTTGAGGCTTTATAAAGTCAATTAAAAGGTCTTTATAATCTTGCTTTATATTTACTTTGTCCGCAACAGACTCAAATGGACCAATATTATTTGATTGGGCAAATGACGAAAGCGTATGATTGTGAAGAATTTGTTTTTGGATACTATTATTCAGCAAGTTTTTGATGGCCGGAACTGTATGTCTCTCCCCTGGCATACTCGCAGACGCTTCATTAATGAATGCAAACATAAGAAGAAATGGGGTATACATTATCTCTTTCATCAACTGGGATTATAACATTTTAGAAAATCCTTAAGGTTTAATTTATCCTTAATATTCTTTAGTTAGTAATTCGAGACAGTTGCAAGGTCTTCCAAGAATAAATGACTCTTATTTCAAAAGATTAGAGTCATGTAAAATTGATGCAGCTCTTGTCTAAACCAATGTAAGTTGTTAAAACTAATGATAATTTAAATTTTATGGGAGAATTAGATGTTGAAACAGATCATAGCTTTGGCCTTATTTTTAATAAGTCTTAATATCGTTGCAGAAGAAGGTAATCAAAAGGATTATAAATGCACAGAATGGACAGCACGTCGGTCTGTAACTTGTATTTTTGCCGGCAGCAGAGCATCTATTTTTGAAAGACAATGTGAAAACCCGTGCTGGCGATCCCCAAGAACTCATACCGGAAATTGGGGGCCAAATTGCGATATGGAAAAAGTCTGCTCAAGACAG
Source organism: Bacteriovoracaceae bacterium (assembly GCA_018675575.1). GTDB lineage: Bacteria > Bdellovibrionota > Bacteriovoracia > Bacteriovoracales > Bacteriovoracaceae > M0603. The sequence continues at coordinate 102,198 of JABGXW010000075.1, forward strand.
AATCCTTCAGACTTTCGAGATGTCTGTTCTGAATGGGTACGTGAAAGATCTATTTCATGTAGAAATCCAAACACTAATAGATGGGAGTCATCTTGGAAGAGAGTTTGTACTGTTGGACTTAAAGAGCAATGGTGCTCAAACAATAACCCAAATAATCTTTAAATAATTCACAATTAATTATTCAAATAAGAATATCTTCGAAAAAAGATCCTAGGTTTTGCTTAGGATCTTTTAATAAAATTTCCAAAACCCAGACATTTTGTATCGGTGTTTCAGAGCAATCTATCAAGCTTCCTTTGTGGAACAGTCCATGTGGAAAATCTCCAAGACGGTGACCATCCATTTTAGTATTTAACTCTAGGCCTCTTTTTGCTGCCTCGTGAGCTGCTATTTTGTAAAGCTCTATACCAGAGATTCCTGCTGCTCTCCAATGGCCTTGTACTTCAATAAAAATATCGCGTGCGGCAGCGGCCAGTTCTTCAAATTGACTATTACTTCCAACAGTATAGGTTTGACCATAATCCCCTTCATGTTGCTCGAATATAGGTCCCACATCAATAAAAAAGAGATCATTTTCTTGAAGCCTGATCAACTGATCAGCTTTTTGGCTGAAAGTTTTCAAAGTGTCAGGACCAATGCGAAGTTTGGTTGGGTGCCATCGCTCAGTCATGCCACGTTTTTCTAGTTCGGTTTTGATTATTTTTTGTCCTTCGGCTTGATTGGTACCAGGGACAATTAAAAGGGCAGCAGACTCAACGGCTTCTCGCGTTAGTTGCCTTGTCTTTATGTAAGTATCTAGATTAAACTTTTCTCCGACTGAATGCATATCTATGTCTAAATAGAGAATCTAAATTTGTCAAAAGTTTTAAATAGAGGTGTCGATAAAATTAGAATGACGACATCTAAGTAGATTTTATTAAGAAACTTTTTAAAAACTTTGGGTATAAAGGCTTTTACGTGCCATTATATGATAAATTGATTGATCTATAATAAGCTCTGAGAGATGTGCGTCGCAGTATCCTGTTTTATTAATGATATATTTAATGTTAACTTAATTGAAATAAGGAGGGGATGACAATGTTAAATGATCAACATTATTTAGGACAAAAATTCCAATTTTCTGGACTTGAGCATGAATATGGTAAAAATGTTCATTTGTTTAAGAATAATATGACAAATACATTATTAGCTAAACTTTGTGGCCCAAGTACTACACAACCCTATCTTAATATCTATGTTCAAAAACTTTATGAGGAGCTGCTTCGAGCTGCCTTGAATTTTTGTCTTCCTGTCAAAACTCAAGTTGTAGAATCACGAATGAAAGAGTTCACCCCAATGGGTGAATTTAAAACTGATTTATTTGATCCTGATACTAGGGCAATCACTGTCAATGTTGCACGTGCTGGAACTTGGCCAAGCCATACTTGCTTTGAAGAACTAAATTACATACTTTCACCAAAGAATATCAGACAAGATCATTTCTTTATGAATAGAAAAACGAATCAGGCTGGCCAAGTTGTAGGTGTTGATGTCTCAGGATCTAAAATTGGTGGGGATCAAGATAATGCTTTTGTTTTTTTCCCTGACCCAATGGGAGCGACAGGAGGTTCCCTTAGTCATACAATTTCCCATTATAAAGAAGCTGTTGAAGGGAAAGCTATAAAGTATATTGTTTTACATTTAATTATTACTCCAGAATATATAAAAAGAATCCAAACAGATCATCCAGATGTTGAGATATTTTCGTTAAGGCTAGACAGAGGATTAAGTTCTAAGGAAGTACTAGGGAAAATTCCTGGTGCTGATTGGAATAATGAAAAGGGATTAACAGAAACTCAATATATTGTTCCTGGAGCGGGAGGAGTAGGTGAACTACTCAATAATTCTCCTATTTAGATAAAGAGGTTAAAATGATAAAAGGCGATAAACTAATTCCAAGTTTTACTTTAGATGCATCGGGGATAGAAAAGAAGCATCCATGTATAATTGAAGATATCGATGGAGATCTCCACTACGTAAGAACTGGGTTTAATATACTTTATCCGGTTCATATAAATAAAATTGTGGATCAAGCGAAGTTTGATCAGGACGCTGTCTCTAACTATAAGTCTAAAACTTGGGTGCATATTACTGAGTAGCTATTTGGGAATACCAAGAAGTACATACGAGATATATCGTTTACTAATTTCACTAACATAAGTTACAGGTTCAACTTTTTTAAGACGTAACATTCCATATTCGACGTTTCTAAACCACTTCTTGGTATCTAAGTTGATTTCCTTCGTCATTTGAATCGCCTTTAAGACCCTTGCAGGACCTGCATTATAGGCGGCGATAGTTAGTCTAAGAACTTCTTTTCTTTTAATTCCTGGTATTTTTTCAAAGTAGCGGTCTCGAATCCAAGCTAAATACTTTATGCCAGCATGAATATTATTTTCAGCATTTTTTGGACCAGAAATATTTTTAATATTCACATAGGGTTCATTTGCAGTCATTTGTTTAATTTGAAAAAGTCCAATTGCACCCCATTTATTTTCTTGGTCTTGGATAAACCGTGACTCTTGATAACAAAGTGCAGAGATTAATCTCCAGTCGAATTGATATTTCTTGGAGTACTTTTTAATGAGATAATCATATTTTGATAATGTTTGTGGTTTTTCACTTTTTAATCGCGCTTTAATACCACCAAAATCTTTAAAATATTTATTATTCATTATGTTGCCAATTTTAGTTCCTTTTTTTATTGTGGGTATAACTAAATTAATTTCTTCTAAAAGTTTTGTATTTTCTTTTCTTACGGCCCAGCCAATAGGGAGATTTGTACCAAAAGGGCGGTCTTTTAATATAACTAAATTATCAAAAATATTAACGGCCATTTGAGCAATGTATGAATCAGCAATGGTGTAATTAAATATTCCAAGGGATATCAATTCTAAAATATATTCTGTATGCAAAGTTTCATTTACTGTTTCTACTTTAAACGGATTGATTTTGTTTTTTTTATTATAACGGGTGACTGCTTCATAGTATGAAGCACTCTTTCTAATGTGAAGAGTTTTTCCATGCACGTCTTGATCAGCTAATTCCTTTCGAGTAACAATGACTTCATCTACATATCGATAGGGCATTGAAAAATTCATGATCTTTTTTCTATTAGGAGTTATAGTCAGTCCGGCAGTTATAATATCGCCTCTACCCTCTAATAACATCGGGATTAGTTGGTCAGACGCGACAGGGATCATTTCGAATTGAATATTGAGGGAAGATTTCTTCTTGGCATATCTTTTATTGATATTATTAAGAAGTTGCTTGGTCATTTCAAGTTGTATTCCCTTTGGAATACCTTGATAAATATAATAGTCAAAAGAATTTTTGGTTGTGAGTACTTTGAAATACTTTTCGCTGATAATTCGCCTAATTCCAGATTTCTTTATAAGCAACAGGTGATCAGTTAGACCCTCATTCGCAAATGATCCTAAATTGAATAAAAGTAGAAAAAATATTAATAATATATTCATATGGATATTTTAATAAGATTCTTGGTAATATGTCATCATGGATAATGTATTTAAGGAATTTATAAGTCTTTATTTTGTTTTTATGCTGGTAATTATACAGTTAGGTATTTTTATAGCGGCAAAACTGAGTGGGTGGAGTTTTTTAGCGACAAAATATCTAGATAGAGATTCATCATATATAACCTACAGAAGATTTCAATCTATGCGGATGGGGTGGTGTAATTACTCCGCTTGCATGAGCTTTGCGGTCGCCCCAGAAGGACTACATATGAAAATCTTTTTTCTTTTTAGTGCCGGACACCCTCCACTTCTCATACCATGGAAGGCCTTTAAACATGTGAATAAATCGAGATGGAGATTCTTTCTAGGTCATACATTCATAATAGACGACGAGGGAAAGGGGATTAAGCTAAGGTTACCTGAAGGCGTGTCAAATGACATTTTGACTCAAGGAGATGTCATTTCATACTCAAATTGACCCTCTGATCGTTACTTGTTAGCCTTACCTTAATGAAAAAAGAAATATATTTAGATGCTCAAGTGTTAACTTCTGAAGCCGAATTTCATGAGCATATTTCAAAAATATTAGAATTACCTCCATATTATGGTCATAACCTTGATGACCTCTGGGAATTTCTGACTAATTATATCGATAAAGATATTAAAATATATATTCAAGGCTATTCACATTTACAAAAAATAATGGGAACTAGGAAAACGGCCTTAGACGACATCTTTTCTAGGCTAGAATCTACCTGCCCTGAGATGGAAGTATTTTTAAATAATTAAAGAGAAGGATAAAATGGATTTTCGAAAAATTGCTAACGAATTCAAAACACCAACTTATGTTTATGATCAAAACAAAATTGAAAAGAATTATCAAAAACTCTATCATGCGTTCAGTTCTCATTATAAAAATTTCAAAATTCATTATGCTGTAAAAGCAAATCCAAACCCTGCAATTATTAAAATATTATTAGACCAAGGTGCTGGAGTTGATTGTTCTTCTCCCGGAGAATTAGAAGCTGCTTTAAGAGCAGGAACTAAGAAAGAAAATATATTATATACTGGAAACTATGAGTCTCAAGAAGATCTCTCTCAAATTCTTAATGCTGATATCAAATTTAACCTCGATGATTTAACATCCTTTGAAAGATTATTAGAGATAAGAAAGACAGACTTTGTTTCATTTCGAATTAACCCCGGAATGGGCAAAGGAGGGCATGAGGCAGTAGTCACTGGTGGAACGGATGCCAAGTTTGGTATCCCTTATGAGAAAGCATTTGAGGCCTACAAAATAGCAAAGGAGGCCGGAGTCCAAAGATTTGGCCTTCATATGATGACTGGATCAAATAATTTAGAACCGTATTTTTTTAGAGAAGCTGTTGAAAAACTGATGGAAATTGGTGGAGATATTTTTAATCGTCTAGACATAAAACCGGAATATGTTGATATTGGTGGAGGATTTGGAATTCCCTACACTGAAGAGGATGTTTATCTTGATGTAGAATTATTGGGGAGATTAGTCTGTGAAAAGTTCACAAAAAAATTGGATGAATATAGCTTGGGCAGACCCCAGCTTTTGATTGAGCCTGGTCGGTACCTAGTAGGCAATGCTGGAATCTTAATCACATCTGTAACAGGAGTCAAAGAGTCTTATCGAACCTTTGTTGGAGTCGATGCAGGAATGAATACTTTAGCTAGGCCTGCTCTCTACCAAGCAATTCACAGAGTATCGACTCCCTATAATTCTGGACCCACTCGAAAAATGAATCTTTGTGGACAAGTTTGCGAAAATGCAGATATCTTCGCAAAAAACCTAGATCTTCCTAAAAACCTGAAAGAAGACGATCTCGTCTTACTTCACGATGTGGGAGCTTATGGGTTTTGCATGAGTTCTGTTTACAATGGCAGACCAAGACCAGCTGAAATTCTTATAAATAGCGATCAATCAAAGTTAATTAGAAGAAGGGAGACAATTGAAGATCTCTTTCAATTCTATCCATAGTTATTGATGCCATCTTACTTATTATTCTTTGGACACGGATCAGTAGAATTAATAATTTGAAAAACTAATCAACGACCCCGCTCCATTTCTGAGGGTTCGTTGCCATCCTGTAATCAGTATATCTCCAGGTAAAATGAAATGATCTTCTTTCACTTTTCCATTTGTATATTTGATAAAAAATCCTTTATTCGCTTTTGCGTATGTTAGTCCACATTTCTTTTTCTTAGCAATGATCTCTAGATGGTTTATCGCTGACATAAATTTAATGATCTCATTTGCAGGGTCCATATTAGGATACGCCACATACCCATTACTATCAGCATCTGGATGGTTAGGTTGATACAAATTAATTTCATCTTTAAGTTTAATTATCTTGCACTTTTTAAAGCAACTAACTTTTCGAAGCTTATATGCTCCTCCATTTGTAGTTCTCGTTGTTTTCTCATTGGCCAAATTAGAGCCATGGGCCAAGAGAGTTAATTGATATTTATTAATATTTCGGCACTCAGTGTTTTTAGCAAAGAGGTTTGTACAGGTTATTATCAATAGAGTGCTGATCATCCTTAACCAGAGCGTCCGTTTCATGTTAATATTATATCTGTATAAAATGTGAAAAGAGTAGGAGGAAACTTCCAGTGTTAACGTGGTTTCGAAGCTTTATTCGGTCAGAATTTCTTTCATTTTCTTACAGCGCACAATTCGGGTCAAGAAAGGGCCCTCTTAATAAATGGGCCCTAATTAAAAAATATTAGAAGTGTTGATTAGTGACGATGTCTGCCAAACCTGCCATATCTTCCTGAATGTCTATAACCATATCTATAAGAATTGTACTTTGTAATACAAGGTGTTGAATGAAGTCTTATAGTTCTAGAATCTCTTCTATTACCATCAAACGAGGCCATTCTAGTTCCTAAGTTGCTAAGTAAATCAAGTTCAAAGATTCGATCATCGGTTTCGTGGAAGTATGTATAATATCTTCTTCCTTCAAATGAAATTGAAGTATCTGTACAGACTCTTGTGTAACCATTATTATTATTTGGAACTCTTCTACATCTCGTTATTATTTCTCTATTGTAACAAGTTTCAACTCCTTCAAATAATCTTGAAGTTTCGGTCTTCGTATCAACATGACCTTTGATTCCATATTTCTGACCAGTTGTAGATGCAGGTATTTCAAAATCACCACTGTAATCAGAGATTCTAATTCCCTTAGGAAGAGTAAAAGTAATCTTTTTACCAGCTTCACCATCAAGGTCTAATTTAAGAGTTAACTTCTTCTTAGTCTTAAATCCTAGAGTGCCCCTGTAAGTACCTTCTTTAATAGTGACCATTTTTTTCTTAGTTTTTAATGTGATGTTTTCCATTACATCAAACTTTCCTCTAACTTTTGTTACACATGAAGTAAGAAGAAGAACTGATGCAACCAATACTAATGATTTATTCATAATTCCCCCATTATATAAATGTAAACATTTTACAATTTACAAATGAATAACATGAGAAAGACGAGGCAGCCTACTATTTGAAATTTTTACAAAAGCTAACTAGTTGAATTTAATTACATTGAGGAGCGTAGGAATAGTAAAGACTTCCTCCTTTCATTTTTTTGAGAAGAGGGGCCCCTTTATCGGGAGGAAAGGCTGGACAGCCGAAAGAACGTCCTTGCAGACTCCCTTCTCCACGCACGTACCATCTTTCATGGAAAACAACACCTTTTGAACCAGCGTCTCTATTTCTCCATTCTAATCCTTCAATTCTGACTCCATTATTCCCAGCACTATCGAGTGCTGGGAAGTTCTGGCCAGAAGGATAAGGATTTTTAACTTTCATAAATCCAGTACGAGTCATATTTTGGCGACAGTTATTTGTTTGGACACATTCATTAAATGTACTGGCATTATACCCCGGTGAGCTTGGGGTCATCAGACAACATGCTGGCCCTTCATGCAAACATTTATCTAGCATTCCATCATGATCTGGATCTCCAACTCTAATGCCATCTCTTTTGCCTGAACCATGTGCTACAACTTCTTTTGTCACTTTACCCGTTTTCATATCTAATAAGTAAAAGCGCTTATTTTTTGAATTTAAAGAGTAATCAGCAATAGAGATAACATTTTTATTTTCAAACTTATCCTGATTTTCTTTAAAGTATTTTAACGCATCTTCTAAAGGCTTTTTAGCAACGCCTTGAGATAAAAACTTATCATAAAACTTGAAGACACCACCTCTTTCAGCTGTTTCACTGATTTCTAGACCTGAATTGGCCAGTGCAGTTGCGGCCTCTAAACCTGTTGGGTTATCTAAACATGGTAAAGAACGGTCTGTATTGGCCGAACTATCTGCATTTTCGTCTTGTGAGGGTTCTGCTCCATTTAAAACTCTAGGCACTGGGTCTTCGGCAGGATTAATAGAAGGAGGGGATAGTATTTCATCTAATTGTGAAGTCACATCTGTACTTGTACTGATTCCAGTAGTTTCTGGACAGCCGCAAAGAATCGGTAGGATAAAAATAAATATTAATTGATAAACTTTTAATTTCTTCTTCATGCCCATCTACTTGCTTATATCGCTTAATCTCTCATAGTTCTTATCGGACTCTTGAGTTTTATCCTTGATTAAATATTTGTTTTATTGAAGAGAATATAATCTTGGGCGCGGCGCGTAGATAACTGTAATTACTTGCTACTTTTGAGGATTTCATTGAGTTTGTTAAGTAGTGATGACATCCCAAAGGGAAGTTTTACAGGGACATCGTTGGCCCGATTTCGTGCCATGACAAAGAATTTTATTGGGAATCGGCTCTGGTAAAAATTTACCAACCAAGCCGGTAGATTTCCTCTAGGATCAACAAACAAAGTCCATTCCACATAAGTGCGTTTATTATCAATAGGACGAACACCAATATTTGAATAATGGATCCAGGCCCTAACCACATTTTTATTTTCGGGGTAATTTTTATGTTTAACTGATCTACTAAGAACAAAGAGGAGTTTTTGATCATGGGACAAGAAGAGTTTGTTATGAAGTATGAAATCTCTGTCAGATAAAGGCCATGGTAGATTGTTTAATGAGTAAGTAATCGCTTCATTATCAGAAATATTCTGAATCGTTTTTTTCTGAAGTAATTCAGGGGTCCATTCTGCTGAACGTTCGACATTTCTTAACGTTGCCATCAAGGGCTGTATATTCGCGTCGACTACTCCGGATAACTTAAATCCAAGCAATTTTGAATTTGGTATTTTTGTGGTGTAAACATCTAATCCATAATCAGAATGGCTTCTTTCCCAATTCTGGTTTTGTGAAAAACCTTTTAAGACAATTTTGTTCTCGGCAGTGAACGCAATCTGGCTCAGGCTAAAAAGAATTAAACATGATAAAATGAGATGTGACTTTATAAACATAGTCAATAGTATAACTGTTGTTTATGGAGATAGGATAAATAAAATCTTATTAATAATATTTTTATATTTAGAAAATACTCAGGTATTGCCTGACCCATATTGTTATGTCATTATTTTAAGTATTGATAATTTGTTTATAACTAAATAAATTTTTAAGGATAGAGCTTGCATGATTCAATACATACTTCCTGAAAACTGTGATGACCGAATATTAGAATATGCTGCTAAACATTTAAAAAATGGTGAGCTGATAATTATTCCATCAGACACAAATTGGATTTTGATAGGAGATATTCGACAAAAGAAAACAATAGAAAAGATTTACCGTTTAAAAAATGAAGATAAACAGAAACATTTTAGTCTGCTCTGTTCCTCCTTAAAAATGGCGAATGAAGTGGCCATTATTTCATCTCCTGTATTCAAAACGATGAAAAGAAAAATGCCAGGCCATTTTACTTTTATTTTACCTGCTCAAAAATCAATTACTAAATATCTCAAAGCTTCAAAAACAGATCATCAGGTAGGAATTCGAATAATACCTATTAATTGGATAAATCAATTAATAGATAATTTTGCTGGACCACTTATTTCAACAAATATAGATCATAATCTACTTGGAAGTACTGAGGGAGATGACATCTATAGCTATTTAATTGAAGAGAGTCTATCCCATGAAATACCATTAATACTTGATTCTGGTGAGTCCGAATTTGTGGGAGCAAGTACAATTTTAGATTTTTCTGATGATGCAGAAGAGATCTTAATCCGGCAAGGGGCCGGAATTTGGCCATAACTAGGCAAAATATCCATAGGGGCAATCCCAGACAAATTTTACTATAATTAATACTGAGACTACTTCTAAACAAAAAAGAGGATTAATGGTCAAATTTCGAGATTCCTATAATGATGATGAAATCCTTAATCTATTCAAAATAATGAAACGAAATAATGAAAAGTTACTAATCTGGCAGACTCACACAGTTCCAAGATTAAAATGTGAAGTTAGAGTAGACCATATTGTTCTTAAAACTGGTACAATTTCCTTTAAACCTGCATATTCTTCTGATGATATGTTTGATTTTGTTTCTAGCAATTCACTGTTTGTAAGAGCAGATTATAAGGAACTCCTATTTAAAATAAATCGTAAAACTTGGAGCGAGGGCGTGGATAATATTTCTATAACTATTCCTTCTTCAGTTAAAGTTATCGAACAAAGACAAAGTAAAAGAAAACAAATTAGTGCAAATCAACTTTTTGCGATGAAAGTTATTAAAAAAATGACTAGAGGTAGTCAAATTATTCGTAATAATTTTAACATGCAGATGCTTGATCTCTCTTCGGGAGGAGCCTGCGTACTGCTTTCAAATTCAAATGCTTCGTTCTTTAAGAAAGGGGATCTCTTTCAGGTCACAGATATGGGAGACATGAATATTTTTAATCAAGTAGAATCAGAAGTTGCTTATGTTAAAGATTCTCCGATTGCTGGGTACTTTAGAATGGGAATACAGTTTAAAAGAAGAATTGAAAATATTGAAATGCGAGAATTAAAAGGTATGTTCGGCGCCTAGTACCTTAAAAAAACGATTATGATGTTACTATAAAAAGATGAAACTAATATCTATTTTTCTTTCACTATTTATTCAACAAAATCTCTACTCATTTGAAATTAATTCCGGAATTAATAAAATTCAATTAATTGAACTCTATACTTCTGAGTCATGTTCAAGTTGTCCTCCTGCAGAAAAATGGATTAATAAATTCGAGTCTTCAGATAAATTGTGGAAAAATTACGTTCCTGTAGAGTTTCATGTCGATTATTGGAACCATTTACATTGGGTAGATAAATATTCAAAAAAACTCTATAGCAAAAGACAAAGAAAATATAATTCCAGACAAAATAAGGGAAATTTTACTCCTCAAATATTGCTCAATGGTATTAATTACAAAGGTTGGAGGTTTTTTAATTATAACCTTGATAAAGTCACAGAAGTCGGGAACTTAACTGTTAAATATGCTCAACAGGTGGCCGTATATTCATTTACTCCCCTGGGCAAATTTAAAAAGTTATCCTGTTTTGCTGCCTTTCTTGGAGGGCAATTCAAAACGAAGATTACAGCTGGGGAGAATTCTGGAAGATTATTGAAACATGAATTCACGGTACTCACATTTAAATCTGTTCCTATGAGAAAGATCAAAAACATCTATCGTTGTAAATTACCAATTCAAAATGAGTCTACAATAAAACCGAAGAAAAAAGCTTTAGCCTTTTGGATAGGTGACGATTCTAGTCTTAGGGTCATCCAGTCGATAGGAAAGTATCTAAATTAAAATAACTTAACCAAGGTACAAGGGGGGCACCACCTCCACCACAGTGATCTCTAGCTCTCTAGGATGATCTGTGGTGACTTACATGATATTATTATTCGAATTGCAGTAAGGATAAATATGAGTAAATTAAAAAAATTAGAATTAAAAACAAAAGAAGTCTATGAATCGAATGCTGCCGCATTTGACGAGCAAAGATCAAAAATACTTTTTGAAAAAAAATGGCTAGATAAGTTTCTGGGTCATCTTAATGAGGGCGAAGAGGTTTTGGATGTTGGTTGTGGAAGTGGGGATCCTATTGCGAAGTATTTAATAGAAAAAAAAATGAAAGTAACAGGTGTGGACTTCTCTAGTGAAATGATTGATATGGCCACAAAACGGTTTTCTCAAAACGAATGGCATGTTCAAGATATGAGAAAATTGAATTTAAATCGTAAATTTAAAGCAATTATTGCATGGAATAGTTATTTTCATTTAACTCAGAGCGATCAACGTTCAGTCTTTTCTTTATTTGATAAACATCTACAAAAAGGTGGAATCTTAATGATTACAGTTGGTCCAGAAAAGGGAGAAGTTGAGGGACTCGTTAATAACCAAAAAGTATATCATTCAAGTCTTTCACCTGATGAATATAAAGAATTAATGGATGAACATCAATTTAAACTTCTTGAGTTTGCACCAAACGATCCTGAATGCAACGGGCACACTATACTCTTAGCTTGTAGTACATCGTAGTCCTTTTCAAAAATCATTCAACAAAACAAACAAGTTACAAGGCTTCGACCACCTCCACAATCACGAAAATAGGCTGCTTTATTTCACGATCCACAAATTCTTATATCAAAAATTAATTTGCAAGATATATAGTTTGCACTTGTAATAAACTTGTAACTATTTCAAATCACAAAAAGTGGTACAAGTAGTTAGTACCTTTAAAAAGGTGCCGGTCTATAGCACAGAATGCGAAAAGAAGATATCAAAAACCGAGTGAACTTGGTGCAGGAATTTTTCCTTCACCATGAAGTTTAAAGATGGCGCGAAAATCTTCGAAGTCTGTTCGATGAGCGAGATGATCGAGATGCCCATGAGTCATCCGCGGTAAACCTTTCGATTGCAATAATGAGTTTACCTGATTCATATACATTGAATTATTAATTTGCTGATAAGGTCTGGCGTTCACCATGGTGTGATAATAATCGGCTACCTGATTCATTACTTCCTGAGTTTCAGCGGAGTTACGAGGCGCAGGTAAATTACGAATTGAATTAAGCTGGGTATGACCACTGCGATAATATTGTTGTAACTCGCCCACTGGTGGGTACCAATGTCTGCCTTGCAGATTAGCAGGTCTGGCACTTTCTAAAACTCCTTTTACATTAACTGTCGCAGAAGTATTTCTTGGAACTCTCACATGATTGGTTAAAATTTCATTGGTATAGAGATCCATTTTCGGGCGCCCGGAACTTAACTTGGCCGCGCTATCATAAGTGCCTTGCACATCTAAACGTTGGCCGGCTGAAATATTGCCAGTGTTATAACTTTTCGTAGCGTATGGAGTTGCTCCATTTTCACCGACTGATGCCACTCTATGCATATTATCGTTGAGTCGATTAAATTCATCATAACTTAAATTGCGCCCACGATTTTGTGTTAGAGCATTATCAAAGAATTGTTTACTCTCATAACCATTAGTTCTGTAGTTTCCAATTAATTCGCCATTTGCTTCACGCATAAGATAGAGATCGTCTGCCGTTGACGTTGGTGCTTGATAAGAATTTCGACCAACAGTATTTAAATTTAAGTGAGTTTTTCTAAGGCTTGAAACTTCTGTATTACCGGCCTGTCTAAAAAAGATGGCCTCATCAGTTTCACGCACAAATTCACCGGAGTAGGTATTTCCACTCAATGACCTAACTGAAAAAGCTTGGCCTTCTTGTAATGAAGCCGCAGCTCCTCTAAAACTAATTGATTCTTCCACAATACGACTTCGATACAAAGCTTGCTCTAGCCCGTCAGCATCTATAAAATAAAGTCTATCAGCATCTTGCCGCAGAAATTCTCCGCCATAACTATTGCCAGACTTTGATCTCACACTAAAAATATTTCCTCGGAAAGAACTAAGTGCACTTGGTGCTGGTTCAAGACCAACAAACCCTTGATCCATTAAAATCCGGCGTTGTGCTGGTGTGAAGGCTTCAAGGATACGCGCTTTACTAGCAATATGGGCGGCAGTATAATTTCCTCTCGCCGCGATATTAATACCATCGGCTCCAACTTCACCATTACCAACGATATGAGCCAAGTAGATTTGAGATCTCTGTGCTCCTGTCAGCTTTTTGCCATCCAATGTTTCGCTTAAAGCTTTTTCTGCTGCTTTTAAATGACGACGATCCACGCGCCTAACAAGTTGAGAAATATCATTAGCATATCTTGTTTTACCAAATTGTTTGGCCAGGGATACCACATCGCCGCCACTTCGAGCTGCTCGCTCTAATGCCTGAAGAGCTTTTCGACCTTTTAATAATTTGATTCCTCTAAAGATGGCCAATGCCTCGAGAGGCAATAATGCTCCGGTAATAATTGCTGTGGTCATATGCTCAGAAGCACGCTCACGTAATTCTTTAATTCTTGCAGGATCACCAACTCCTTGAGTTTGAAAATAAAGTTCAAGATTTCTGGCTTCATCTTTTAATTGATTACTTCTTCCAACATTATGAGCGACCTCGCCAACTCCCACGGCAATTCCCACTCCCGCAGTTATAAGTAGACCGTAAGCAGCTCCAACTCCGGCCAATGCCAGACCACCTGTTAAAAGAACGGCGCCAACAAAAACAATCAACCCTGCCACTGCCCAAAATGTGTCACTACTTGCTTCATCCTTTCTGTCTTCAAGAAGTTCTTTTGAAAGTTTACATGCGATGCCCGCATACTTAGGATTTTTTGCTAAGACCTGAGCAATTACTCCAGGATTTTGAGCAATGGCATCTTTTAATCCTTGGCGTGGATCTTTATCTGCCAATTCATTTTCAATTTTTGCAAGGAGCTCGAGACTATTCTTAAAAAAGTCTTTCATGGTTGAACTCAGAGCTTCATCGGTTAACCGGTTTTCATCTGAAAGGCCATGACTAATGGCAGAGTTAATGGTTCCGTTTCCTTGCCATGAAAGAAAATTATTTCGAGCCTTTCCTCGGTTTCGCTCAATGGAAAGATGTAATTCATGACGAGCATCACTATTTCCTCGTTCAAAACTTGTTTGCGATCCATTAAGATCGATGACTGATAATTCAGATAGTGTTGAGCGATTGATAGAAATTATTCGATCGGGACTAATCAAAATCGGATTTGCTCTACGTTCTTCACCTTCAGGAATAACTCTAAACTCACTGTCGAGACGTTGAATATAAGTCTCGGCTAACATGGTCCCTTGACCAGGATAAATTGATTCTAACTCTTGCGCTAATGCATCTTGTGGAGAAATCCCATTTTGAATAAAGTTCCCTACAGAGTTATCTCGCTCTCGAATCTGAACACCGTAGCGTTCTTCCAATACGCGAGGAATCGCGAGCCCTGCCGGTGCATTTTCACGCGCACTAAGAGGTCTATTACTAATTCTATAATCTCTCAATTGTTCATAAGATTCTCGCTCTCCAGGCAAAACTAATTGCCGAGACCGATTACTTATTGCCGGAGTCACAATGCTTAAAGCTGGCGAAAGAGTAAGAGTTGAATTATCAAAACCATTTGAGTTACGATAAGGGTTAAACATCCCAGAGTTATTTAAATTAAAAAGTGAATTACCTCTTCCATCAAGAAATCGATCCCGGAAATCAATCTCATTCCCCCTGATTTGCGTACGAGGGTCATAGTTAATCCAATCACCATTATTTAATGACAATTGCCTATCATGCTGCACCCTCGTTTGATAGCTATCCCCAAGGTCATCACGTATTTCTAATAAATTATTACGAAATCCTTCAAAGAGATTTATGCGGTTCTCAATTCTCTCAGCCTCAATTATTGGTTGAGCTTCCGCAAGGTTTTGTAATGTATTTTTTAAATTTTGATCTGCTAAAACTGAATCAGGCGCCTGCATGCCACCTATCTGATAAATTCTATTGATTGCTTTCACCGGATCACTCGGCATTTGAGTAGAGAACTTTGAAGCAACATTATAATACATGCTAATGGTATTTTCTCGTGTTTGATTTAAAACATCTCGGTAAAAATCTGCTATCAGTTGTTCCTCTTCTCGCTGCGGAATATATCCCGTCACCGCATCCAAGTTTGCAATTAATTCTGTTAACCCGTGGCTAAGTTTAATATCTTCAAGCTTGCAACTTTCAGCTTGAATACCACTAACTAAAGTTTCGCTAATTTGTTCACGGACCGAATTCAAATCACATTCATTAAGTGTATTTAAAACTGAATTGGCCGCTCTAACCGGTGTGATAATTTTTTGATCAATCATATCGGCATCAGAATCACCTGCCGCTCGAAGTCTGCCTGATAATTCTTCAGCTTCTGGAATGATGATATTATTAATTGAATCTAGTGATAGCCCAAAACCTTGAGCCGCGACCAGACCTTCACCTAATCGTCTTTTTGCCACAGCTAAATTATTTCCGCCAGCTTCTTGCGCTTGCAGATATGGAATGAATGTAGATTGTAATAATACAATAGAGCATAGACTCGCAATAAATGAATTGAAGTATTTCAAATATGTCACCATCATTTTAATAGTATGTGGAAACTTATCGGTATCTGGCATAAATACTTTGCGTAAACATTGCTGTACTTATTGTTTTAGAATGCAGAGCTTCACATTATTTAATAAAATAGATGCATGGGCCCTTTCGGGGTTATCGAGGCCGTATATTTTCGAATAGATACATCTTAATAAGTGGACTCGTCAAAGATTTCCACGATATTGTTGGCAATTTAATTGAATAAAAAATGATAACGATTTCGTGTTACAAATTCCATTAACCGAGATATTTTGTATATTTCCCGTTGTGTAACCAGTTAGCTTTATCAGGAATATTACTGTGTTTTGCAGGGTTGGACAGGAAAGGAGAACCCACACTCTTTATGCTGTAAACTAAAAAAGGGTTGGAAATTAGATAAGCTTGATTCATACATTACTGAACTAGAACCAAAAAAATAAATCCATTTGTAGTTCTTTTGAAAATGAGATCAACGATTTAAAGACGTTACAAGCCTCCCTCCACCTCCACGAAACAGTTAATAAAGCTTGGAACCTCTTAAGTGATAAATATAATAATGTAAAAAGAAGTGCTTGTAGTAATCTGTAGTTACTTTCAAAATTCAATCAACAAAATAAAATAGTTAGGAGGCTATCACCACCTCCACCATCGGTTTCCGGTGGTGGAACCTCCAATTCCTTAAACAATATTAAAATCAGCAACTTATTTACGGTGACTTGTGACTTTTTCAAGGGAATAGACCTGTCTCGACTTGTTCCAAACTGTCTCGATGTGGCTATTTGTAGCTATTTTTTGGCTACAGTATTTTTGCTAAGACTACACAATGTCGGCAGGGAACCAAAGCGAAAGGTTAAGTCTATGTAATTAAAAAACTACTTAGTGTATCTGGAGGAGCTTTTTCAATCGGTTTAAGGAGGAATTATGAAACCAAAAAAGAAAAAGTATCGTCGCAGTGACACAAAAAAGGAAACAGAAGAATCAAAACTCATAAAGTACCTACGTGAGTCTCGTGCACTCTCAATGCGAAAGGCGGCAGATTTAATAGGAGTCTCTTGCGCCACTATTAACCATTCAGAGAATGGAAGAAAGGACTTAACTCCCGGTTTAATTTTGAGGTTCCTCAATGCTTATGGATACACATTAGAGCAGTTTGAAGGAATGCTTAAGGGAGAATTTGTAATCCCTGATCATTTAAGATCTGAATGTATTGAAATAATTAAACGTCTTGATGATCAAAAATTAAAGACAGTGAAGGCATTTTTAATGACCTTCTAGGTCACAAATTTAGGAGTTCATCATGGGAATTAAATACAACCACTCAAAGAAGTACTTTGTTGTTAGTTATAGCCGTAGGCATCCAGTAACAAAACAATCTACTACCATTAGGCGACAAGGCATTAAGACCAAATACGTAGCAGAACGAGTTTACCGTGAATTAATTATAAAGATGTCTCAGAAATTAAATGAGGTAATAGATCCTTTTTGGCCTGAAGTAGTTAATAAATTCTTAATCAACTTCTCTAATAGGGGAGTGGCCAATAGTACCTTAACTAATTATAAGTCTAGTTTGGAACTTCATACTTTTCCAATATGGGAAAATAGGAGAGTTAACTCCATTACCACTTCAGAAATTAGAGACTTAATCTTAGATGGTTTATCTTACTTCTCCGAATCTCATCGAAAAAGTATGTTGAAGTTTATTAAAGCAGTCTTTCGTTTTGCACTTGAAAGCGATATTTTACAAAGAGACCCTACTCCTAAACTAAGATTCAAAATAGGAGAGAAAATCAAGAAGGTCTTATCTGAAAATGAAGTTAAGGTTTTTCTAAAAGAAGCAAAGCTTCAAAATCATTTATGGTTTCCTGTTTGGGCAATTGCATGCTTTACAGGGATGAGATCAGGAGAACTCTTCGCTCTTAGGTGGGACAGAATTGATTTAAATAAAAGAGTCATGGTGATTTGCACCTCTTGGACAAAAGAAAATGGTTTCAAAGAAACTAAGTCTGGCGATGATCGAATAGTTGAAATAGCACCTAATCTTCTACCTTTAATGCTTGAATTACAAAAGTATAACAACGATGGATTTGTCCTACCAAGAATTAGAGAATGGACAACAGGTTGCCAAGCTAAAATATTAAAACAGTTTCTAGGGGAAATTGATCTTCCTCTTATTCGTTTTCATGACCTCAGAGCTTCTTGGGCAACCATCATGCTATCAAAAGGGATTGAACCCATAAAAGTTATGTCTATGGGAGGATGGAAGTGTGAGTCTTCTTAACATGTGGGACAAAATTAGGTTAATTAAACTAACAACTTGAGTCTGTTAGTCTTCTTTAACCCATGGCCCCATGCTCCTTTTAATAAAAGCTACCAAA
>JABGXW010000076.1 GCA_018675575.1 Bacteriovoracaceae bacterium
GCTGCTTATTGGTAGCAGTTTAGCGCTTATATTGAATGTTGAGTAGAGGGGCTTAGAAACTCTTTATAAAGCAGGTCGTTCTTTATTTAACATCTGGGCATATTCAAGTGGACTCTGGAGATCTTGCTTTTTCCAATGTGCTCGGGCCATAGCCGAGAGAGCTAAATGCTTAAGCTGGCTGACTTAAGTAAAATACCATTAAATTTCAATTAATTTTAGAGCTGTCTGATGACGCTAGACTTTGATTAAATTTCTTCGTTCAGTTCTTTTACTTTTCTATGGGTGTAGTTTTCTGAATTTTTCTGAAATATTTTTTAACTTAATTAGATCGAACATATCAAACTCCTTTTTGATTTGGAGTAAGCTTCTCAAGAAAAATTATATTGGGAAAGAGGTGCTAGGCGCCGAACATACAATATTATGATGATTTCAAGCATTCTTAAATTTGTTTAAATGATTTCTGTTGATCCGGTGTCAACGTCTCCTATTTAGTCGAATGTTAAAAAACTAAATGTTTAAACGGACTGACTTAAACAAAGTACCACTAAGTTTCTTCGTTCACATTTATAGGATGAATAAGGTTCTCTTGATTTCGTACGGACTACTTGTACCACTTTTCATGATTTAAGTTAGTTGGAAAACTCATGACAAGTTTTTAATATATATCTAATAATTTTAATTTTGATATAACAATATTGCAGACCATGAAATAAAGCGGCGCTAATCTCAAAGGTGAGAGTCGCCTATCAGAAAGTAAGGTAGGCCATACCATAATCTTCTCACTATTTTAGATTGATTATACTATTCTTTTTTCAATTGCACGAAGAATAGAGCCTTTCATATCTAAATCTCCCGTCTTCCATAGATTTTTTTCGGCTTTTCTCATTGAGCAGGTTCTGCACTGTTTGAATAGTCCATCATAATCACAAATCGACATACAAGGTGAATCATATGTACCTTTTTCTTTTTGTTTTTCAATCAGTTCTGCAATTAGGTTTTTCTCTTGGCCAGTTTTTATCATTCACGATCTCATTAATTAAAAGTTGCAGGAATAAAACCAGGAAGGTCTGACGCATCTTCTAAGGCAACATATTTTATAGATATATTAATAACCTCATCAGAAATTATTTCGTCTTTAATCCTTACACCCATTCTATATAAATAATCTGCCCATAAAAACTCTAGGAAGAGAACGTCTACTTTATCATATCCCCCCTTTTCTCGAACAATCCATGATAAAGATCTAAAACGGTCATTTTCTAAGTAAGAGATATGTTTTGGCAAGTCCTCTATATCTCGCTCTTCTTGCCCTGTCTTTTTTAAATATACGAATTTATTGTCCTTCATATATTTATAAAACTCATCGAAAGATTTCTCTCTAAGATCAGCACTAACCTTGGTATAAATGATCTTATTTTTTAAAGGAATTTTTGCTTCATAAATGGATCGGGTAAGGTGATGTCTATCTGTTATATAATAATATCCATCAGGTCCTATAACAGAAGGTGCCCATTTTTTCTTTAAGTATTTTTTCAGAGTCCGTTCTTTAAACTTTTCAGCTAATTTAATTTTTTTCAGATTGATCGACACCATACCAACTACAAATTGCGTAGGATGAACTTCATTGAGAGTTAATGTACATTTCTTGCTAAAATCTATGGCCGTTTTACATTCTGCCGCCCAAAGAGAAGTATTGAGCGAGAGCATAATGATAAATAAAAATATAAACTTCAAAGGGCCATCCTTTTGATCTAGTTATAAAGTAGAGTTGAATAGAGAGCAATTAAAATACTTGAATGAGGTAATATATACTTAAAAAAGGCCTCTCAAAATAGATTCTAGTCATTATAGAAGATGAAGTTTACGTCAAGCAATTTTAGTAAATTCAAAACCTATGCTACTTCCTGATGCTATGGCCCCTTATTATGTTATAATTAAAGTATGACAAAGATAATACTCTTAACTTTTTTCTATACACAAGTGATCTATGCAAATGATACCAAATTCGTTTGGCTGCAAAAGATTCCAGGAAAACGAGATTCTGGAAATTGTTATGAGGTAAATAAAGATATGGATCTGTCTAATTGGGTAGGCAAAACAATTTCTAAGTACATTAAAAAAGTAAAGGAAAAAGAATGTTTGCCTAAAAATAAAACTTCTTATTTTTTTATATCATTAAAAGGTAAATGCTTTGAAGGAGACACTTCAACACAAGGAAAAAAATATTTTTCATATGTAAATATAAACTTATGTAGACCTGAAAAAGTAGTATATAAGACCTTAAATAAAACAGGAAAGTCTCGTTGTTACGAAGTAGACAAGTTAACAGAAGGACAACGATATTATCGCCCCGTAAAGACCGAGTTTTGTAATAATAAAAACACAAGGTATTCGTGGGAAAAAAGAGATAATTTATCTGGAAAATGCTTTTCTTTAGATATTAATACTGGTGAAAAAGTATTAGTTAACAAAAATATTTGTCGCCCCGAAAAACTCCGTTTTTTTTTTGTTAGAGCTGACGCTTTTAAAGGTCATTGCATTGAACAAAGTATGGACTCTGAAAATGAATATTCACTAAAGTCTAAGATTGAAAACTGCAGGCCAGAAGATACTAGTTACTTCTTTTACAAAGCTGCTGGTAATACACGTGGACGTTGTTACGAATTAGACAATGAGTCGAAAGGCAACAATTACTTAAACATGGTAGATAACAAGTATTGTAAGTAATGCCGGCTAGCTTTATTTAAGATAGGTCCTAACTGAAAACTATCATTCATTTTAACCAAGAGGTGGAAATTTTTTGATAACGTAAGAAGAAACAACTTGGATTCCAACAAGAAGGACTCCCACTATTACAAAAGCAGTAATACACATCATACCAACTTCATACCCTGTCATGACATTCATAATATTGCCCCGCTAACTTTAGATAAATAATTATTATGTCGTTATATACTGCTTGTCTATGAAATTGTTAATTTTATAGACTCAAAAGGCATTGATTTATGTAATAGATTTGGTAATCGGGGTCAAATATTTCTTTTGTAGGAAATGATTTTAATGAGTCGAATTATAAGATATAGTGTCATGATACTGATCATTATAATAGCTGATCAATATTCAAAGTACCTGGTTGTTGAAAATATCAAATATGGAGAGAATATCACTGTCATAGATGGTATTTTGAACCTTAATCATGTTCGAAATTATGGAGCGGCTTTTGGCATAGGATCTTCTTGGTCAAATCCCAAAGTTGCTAAAACCCCTGAAGAAAAAGGTCAGATTTATAAACTGCTCATTTTAAGAATTTTACCAGTTTTAGCCTGTTTATTGCCCGTGTTCTTAGTTTGGAGAGAGAGAAATAAAGGCACTCTACTACTCCTTGCCTATTCATTAATCATTGCCGGAGCCAGTGGAAACCTTATAGATCGATTTAGATTAAACTATGTTATAGATTTTTTAGATTTCCATATCAAGAATAAGCATTTTGAATCATTCAATATCGCTGACAGCTCTATTTCGATTGCAGCGGGATTACTTATATTGTAGTAATTCTAAAAAATGTACTAATGAAATTGGGCCCATACAGCAGTCCCACCACCTCCACCAGTTTACATTATTGAAAAATGATATAAAAGTCCCCTTTTTAGTAATAAAGAGATATTGGTATTGCTAGATATATTGTATGTTCGGCGCGTATCGCCTCTTTCCCAAATTTACTTGTATTTTATTTGGGAAAGAGGTGATACGCGCCGAGCATACGATTATTCGTAATTTTAATATAGAATAATCTAAATGAAAGTATATTAATTACAAAAGAAAATTTTTCTGAAAAATTAGATTTGAGTGGATATTTCTAAGGATATTTTATCATTTTTTTAAAAAATAAGTTCGGTATTAGTTTAGTTGAATTACTTATTGCAAGTTCTGTAATGGGTTTATTAGCGTTAGGTTTTTCTAAAATGACAATGACACAACTTAAGTCTGGTAAAACAGTTGAGAGTAATTTTGACCGAATTGAACTTAACAAAGAAATTTCTCATTTTCTAGGTGTTAAAGAAAACTGTACAAAGAACTTTGGAGCTTTAAATTCTACAGCAACTGATTTACAAGAGATTAAAAAAGTTAATGATACTGTAAAATACTCAGCAAGGAATGGAGCAACACCAGGAACTCTAAGAGGTGGGACTGAGATAAGTCCAATTCTTCTAATTTTTCAACTCCTTGAAACATACTTCTAAACCCTGTAACACGAGTGGTATTAAAACTAGAAATATTCAAGAAAGTTAAATTTTTAGCACCCCTAAACATAGAGTCCATACTAGAAACATTTGAAGTATTGAAGTTATAAAGATCCAATGAAGTTCCTCCATGGTCCTCAAACATACCGTACATTGAAATGACATTAGCCGTATCAAAATGTGATAAGTCCAAGTCACTTAACGATTCAGTTCCTTCAAACATGGTACTCATGCGAGTAACTTTGGAAGTATCAAAGCTTGAAATATCTAAATCCTTTAACGAGGTAGCCCCATTAAACATTCCAGACATAAGTCTCACATTGCTGGTATTAAAATTTGAAAGGTCTAAACTTTCTATTTGAGAAAGCCCGCTAAACATACTACTCATATCGGTAATATTTTCAGTATTAAAATTTGTAAGATTTATATCAACAAGGTTTTTTGAATAACCAAAAAATCCATTAAGAGAAGTTATTGACTTTGGTCCAAGTCCACCATTAAATTTAGTTAAATGCTCACATCCCCAAAAAGCTTTCTTTAAAGAAGTCCAACCCATATCACCTAAGTCAATGACTTCAGATATTTTACAAGAGGGAATAATATCACGATAGGTGCTGTTAAAATAATCCTGAGACATGGCCTCCATATACCCCGATAAGACCACAATATATTCTCCCGGGTCTGCGTAGGTATGATACATTTTCCCATCTTTATTTTGGCCATAATTCTCTCCCCAAAACTCATTAAAAAAATCAGTTGATGAGGCCCCTTCTACATGCTCATATTTCAAAGTTTCAGTAGCAGATCCATCCCCCCAATTGACTGTAAAATCAAAATCATATTGAAAAGTAATAGGCAATGAAATCGCCTCATTGAATTCAGTAACTTTTACTTTAAAAACAAATGGAATTCTTTGGCTTGATTCTGGAATTACTGGTGTTGCTATAGGTTGTGGTGTCGGTATTGGCGCCGGTGTTTGAATTGGCAATGGTGTTGGCGTTTGTATTGGTGTTGGAGTTGGTGCAGCAGGTTCTGTAATTTCTGGTTGTTCATCAACTTCTATTTCAAAAAAGCCATTTTCAAATTTACAAGATTGGAAAAGAAAAAGTGACATTAAGATGACTAAGTTTAAGTTTCTTGTTTTCATTTTTAACCCCGAATTAACTTTATATGTCTCTATTTTATGCTTTTAGGGGATTCGAGGGAACTATCTTAAACATTTAAAAATGATTTGATTTAATGTGATTGGAATGTAATTTAAGGTAGTTATGTTATAGTTGAATCATCTTTTTTTAATTATAAGACTAAAAGGATTGGCCCTACCAGTAACCACTTCAAATTTCCCCGGAGCGGAATGTTTAATCAGTTTTGGCCCAATAAATAGCGCATGAGCTATCGACTTTAAAAACTCAGAAAGTCTAATTTCTAAAACAATTCGATGTTCTTTATTCTGACTCTTCCCCTCTAATGTAGCTGAGTAATCAAAATTTAGTAGGCTCGGTGGCAAGGTCGTCGTTTTTATTTGAATGTTAAAGAGCTAAATGCTTAAGCAGTCTGACTTAAGCATTTAGCCATTACATTTCGATTAATTTTTCTGAAATCTTTTTTTAATTTAATTAGATCGAACATATCAAACTCCTTTTTGATTTGGAGTAAGCTTCTCAAGAAAAATTATATTGGGAAAGAGGTGCTAGGCGCCGAACATACGATATATTCAGAAAAAAATCAAAAAGGTGCCTAATTCTTCCTTAGCTTTATAGGATCATTTGCTCAGAAATCGAAAAATGTAGATTAATTATGATTTTATAAATTTTTGATATAACTCAAAAGGAATAAGACAAATTAGTCCTGAAACAATACCGCTTATGAGGTGTATTAGTATTTCTGGGATAGGGGTTGGAATATGAAAGGTATGGACTATAATGCCTCCGCCGACTAAAAACATGGCGATAGTTCCTACTACTCCTAGTCCTTTCATAACGTAGGGCATAGACTTGACTAAACTTAATCCTATTTTGTTATATTCCTTTTTTATTAAAAATAATCCAAAATCATCTATTTTAACCAATATAGCGACTAATCCATAGATGATGACAGATGCCGCTATCCCTATAACCACAAGTGAAATAGATTGATTTAAAAATGGTCCTGTTAAGGAGTTCTTTGCTATTAAAATTATTTCTATTGATAAGATTAAATCAGTTCTAACGGCACCTTTAATTTTATCTTTTTCACTAATTGCTTTAACTTCTTTGTTTTGTTCATTTTTTTTCTGAAAGACTTTCTCATAGACTTTATGGGCCCCTTCAAAAGACAGATAGAGACCTCCTATTAATAATATAATCTTTAGTAGCGGAGGGTAAAAATAGGAGAGGGAAAGTACGCCAACAATACAATATACTTTATTAATTAAAGAGCCTAGAAAGATGGCCTTGACTATGGGAAGTTCTCGGTCAGGAGAGACTTCATCAACCACTCCAGCATTAACTGCCAAGTCGTCTGACATTAAGGCACTCGTCTTTTTCAGTGCAATTTTTGTCATGACTGCTACATCATCAAGAGTGGCTGCGATATCATCTAGTAAACTTAATAAACTAAACATGATTACATTTTATTTATCTAAATTGGTAAAGTCCATTTTATCTTTATAAATCGTGGTCTGGGTTTGATCTGGTCACTTGATTATTAGTGATGAAACCTAATGAGAAATGATGAAAAGAAAAAAGAGATAACTATCCGATATTGCTCCTAAGTTGTTAGTAATAAAGGCCTTTTGGGGAAGTGTTTAATATCCCCTTGGGAGTACCATATTTATAAAAAGGCCCTGTTTTTACAGGGCCTTTTTTGTTTAAAATTGGTGGTTTTTAGGTTTGATTGTGCCAATTTCATTTGTTCACCTCTTTTTTCAACTGCTTGTCGACTCTCACCTTTGAAAATAGGCTGCTTTATTTCACGATCCACTAATTAATTATTTTCGAGATATAAGTTTTGCACTTGTAATAAATTTCTAACTAACCAAAATCACGAAAAGTGGTACAAGTAAGCTGTACCTCACATAAAATCACGATTCATCTTTTCAGCAACAATACCGCAAAGGCCGTCATGGCCCTTGCGCATGTCAACAGGTTCTCTATACAGAAAAACTTGAAGCTTTCTTGAATTAAAAATCAATGATTACTCATGTTAAGAAAGGAAAAAACATCTTCTCGGTTTAA
>JABGXW010000077.1 GCA_018675575.1 Bacteriovoracaceae bacterium
GACATCAAAAGAAAGTGGACCTAATCCTCCACCATTCCCTACTGCTGAAAATTTAGGTTCAGCATCGATAGCAGCTGCAAGTTTTGTGGCCATGGCCCCAATCAATTCATTACTAACTATAGTGCTGACTTTAACTGCTCTATCGGCGGCTAATGCCCACGGTGGGATGGTACTTCCTGAATTATCCACATCAATCCAAAAAGCAACAGAGTCCACATCATCATTGATGATTACTCCTTGTCTATCTGAAGTTGGATTAGAAATTTCTGTAAATCCACCTGTGAAGAAATTATCTCCATCAGTTCCAGGAGCACGGTTACCAATTGGCACATGTGTGATTGTAATATCGTTTCCAGCTAATACTGTTGTAAAACTTGGATCCGCTCCTATGGCGAGGTTAAGTTCATTAACCACTTGGGCTGCTGTAAAATCCTGATTAATTGTCGTTATTTCAACATCTCTGTCGGCAGCAATGGCCCATGCAGGTTCAAGGGATCCAGAATTATCTGTATCAATCCAATATGCGACAGTTCCAACTGCATCATTTAGAAGTATTCCTTGTAGGTTAGAACTGTTTGCGACATCGGCAACGGCGGTAAATCGTTCGACATATGGACCATTACCATCAGCAACGGCCTTAAATCTTTCGATTTGCGCAGAAGGAGTATTTTGGAAAGTAAAATTTTGGCAATTGTCAGAGTGATTACGACCATCAGCCATAAACCCTCCCCAAACTAAAGCATTAGCAGGGCCCGTAATAAAAGCGTTAACAAAATCTTGATCAGGATCAAACATGGCCTCAATATTGGTTGTCGCAATCACTGTCACACCATCTTCTCTTCTATATTCAGTCAGTCCTTCTAAGACCCAATCTAAATGTTCCGTAGCTCCACTTGTACAATTTGGAGTAGTGCAAGCTCGTCTCGTATCTGTCCCAATAAAAGCTTTCCATTCAGCAGTATTACCTGGAAACTTTGTTAAAGATTCTGAGGTACAAAATGTGTCTGCACCACCAGTATTTCCTAAATCTCCAGGGTAAGGATTATCAGTTACAAAGGTCACAGCAAAAGAACCAGGAGGTGGTGTTGGAGTTGGTATAGGAGTAGGTGTTGGACCTACGACAGCTCTATTTTGATTGCACCATTTACACATATATTTAAAACCAGCATCATAACCCACAATGAAGCCACTATCGTAGGGTGTAACACAATTACCAACATTATTGATAATACCTTGTCCACTATCCCAACATTCCAAATCAGGTTGGCATCTCACATTAGAATTAAAAAAAGCATTATCTCTAGAGTCATAAGAACCACCTGTCATCGTGCAGGCATTAGCTGAAGATTTCTCACCAAAGCAATTGACGATAGTCCCGGGTACTGTTGAGTTATCGATATAAAAAACAAGATCAATGACATATTGGCTTTTAAGATAAGCCAGAGGATACATACTCTTTCCTGTTACAGGATGAGTCTCCATGGGTTTAAACCTAACAGCACCTTTCCAAACTTGATAACCAGGATCTGCTGAGTCATGAAAGCCTGTTCGAATATAATCTCTCTCAGCTGTCCAGGTGGCAGCATTTGATTCACAATCAAACTTTGTCTCATAATCAACATTGCTACATGATCCAACTATAGGAGCTGCAATATCAGTGTTAAATCTTAGTTGAGGTGTCGCAATGTAAATTTTTTCTTCTGAGTTCACCCAACCAACACCAATTGGTCCGGGAACTTCTCCATAGCCAGTATTAATGATAATGTCTCCATTAATCCAATCCTGTCCATTGAGTAAAGCATAGCAAGATGTCGGTTCTGCTAAAAGGTTTCTCATCCCAATCACAAAGTTATCATAGGATGTACGTCTTACATCTTTTTTAACGGCATTAAGAGTCACGTCCTGTCGCTGCATACTATATTGTGCAATTGCAGCCAATGCTATGATGACAAACATAATTTGTAGAAGGGCCGATCCCTTCTGGTTAAAAAGTTTTTTCATGGAGGACAATCCAAACAAGTGAAATAATTTTCAGTTGTAGTTACTGTTACGGAGCATTTCTTCCCACAAGACACAGACCTTGAAGAAGAAAAGGTTCCAGTTCGAACTCCAACAGAGTTTGCGGGACAACTTTGACCTCCCGTAAAAGGGTTGTCTCTAATTGGTCCGCCACCAGGGTAAGGAAAAGAAGGTGTACAGGCATAACCACCTGGTGCGCACGTGACTTGTATATAAGTTCCTCTGTAAATACAGGAAGAGCCTCCGTTAGCGATACAAACTCCTGTCAAAGGATCATGAACCAATTGTAAAGCGCTACAGACTTCATCTACTGACATCCCTACTGTGCAAGACTCAATAACATTTCCAACACTAGTGAGAACAGGAAGTTCAAAGAAATATTCTCTATTAACAGTATCACCGGCAGCTATCTTGGCACTTCTTTTGGCAGTTCGTACCCGAAGTCTAATTTGTATAATCCGTTCACGTTTGGCAGTACCTTGTATGAATTTATCAATTGAGATCGCACCTGGTTTACGGCGAAAATGCATGGAGGTTAATTCAGCATAATCTTTAGATATTTCAAACCCTGCTCCTATTGCTTGAGCAGTCCCTGCGTTTCCATCGTTGCCTCCATATCCATCATAATTATTAATTGTAAATGCTTGCCAAGCACCGGTTAAATTGCTTCCAGCAAGCTCCGAACATCCAGGACCTGAACTTATATATTTTCCGATTCCAGATAAAAACGATAAGGTATCTGAACCTTTATCAATATGTTTCACAGTCTTAGTCTCCATGTCTATCAAGGACAAAGATGCAAAGGCGACCATGCCTAGTATTCCCATTGAAATCATAATTTCAACAAAACTAAATCCTTTTTGATTATTGAATATATTCATAGGATTATTATATCTTAAGAATGAGAAATGCTGCTACTTTAGTATGTTATAATTTACAGAAATAATCATATAGGGTCAATAAGGGACAATAACTGAACATAGAGCTGAAATGCGGAACTTATTGTTTTAAATACTGTTAAGACCCCTTTATGATAGCTCTCAGTTACTAAAATTAGGAATAGATTATGAAGAATATCGTCATTGGAGCATTATTAATTGCGGCAGTCATCTATGCTGTCTTTTTCAAGCCTAGCACCGGCTTATCAAAAAAATCCATTTCGAATAAGCAACAAAAATCAGGCAAAGCTTTAACTGACAGACAAGCAACATCAAATAAAGAACAGCTAAATCAAAACAACTCATCTCAACTTGAATCTAATGATCAATATAAACCGAAGGAAAACTCTAATATTGAACAAGATCAACAATCCAAAAAGAAAAGAAAAGAGCATACTAAGGTCATTCTTGATCGATTTTTAAATGAAACAGAAATGATCATACCAAAAATAGACAATATGTATTTTACTCAAGTCGATATCGACAATAATAATTTAACAATCATTCAAGGAAAAACTCCAAATTTAAACCGCTCACTTACAGTTATTGCCACAAGAGGAGTTGTCACTGCAGACAAGGCCTTAGAGTTTTTAAAGCAGGAAGGAAGTGACATTCCTGACTTTGGAGACAAAGGCTTAATTCTGAAGCAAAAAGTTTATACTGTCCCATCTATAAAAGGTAGTGGGTTTACAGAAAAAAGCTCCGTTTTTATGGGCAAGCCAGATACTCTTGGTATAGTGACAAATGGTATTTTGTTAACGAGAAAGGATGGAAAAGGAACCTATCTCTATCTCTTAAAAACAAAACAAGACTTTTTTGATAAAAATGAAGGAGCGATGGATAAGCTCTACAACCAAATTAAACTCATTGATAAAAAATAAACTCACAAACTTTCAAATTATAATATTATCTTTTCTACTAGCCTTCTGTAGTTTTTTTTATGAACTATGTTTTGCGCAATTGCTTTCGAGTCTTTTAGGAGGCACATACCTTCAATACGCTTTTACTATTGGTTTATTCACCTCAAGTCTTGGTATGGGTACTCTTATTTATGAAAAGTTAAAATCTCAATATAAATTTGAATATATCTTTACGCTTACTGAATTATTTCTGATCCTAACAATACTCAGTGCTCCTTGGCTTATGATTATGATCAGCAATATGGGTGTAAATTTTCTTCTGTACTTGCCTGTGATTCTAGTTGGACTTTTAACTGGTATAGAACTTCCCCTACTAATTAGCCAGGAAGAGAAATTATTAACAAAGACATTAGCAGCAGACTACTCAGGAATGATCTTTGCTGCCATTATCTTTCCCTTATATTTATTTCCGAAGTTTGGGATACTACCAAGTTTATTTTTAGTTTGTATGATAAATATTTTTTCAGTTTCTAGTCTTATTTTAAAGAGACATTATCGCTGGTTGGTTTACCTTTTGTTACTTATCAATATAGTCATTATTGTTCTTAATGCTGAAAAATTAAATGAGCTATCTAGTTATTTACTGGAGCTTCGCCATGTTTAAGAGGTTATCTATTATTTATATAATCTGTATGGCGTCTTTATGCAGTATTTCGTACGAAGTCGTTTTAGCTCGATTTGTTTCAATCATCTTAGATAATGAAGTACTAGGTCAGAGTATTACAATTGCCGTTTTCTTACTTGGCATGGGACTAGGTGCTGTCTTTTATAAAAAGAAGAGAAACCTCTTAAAATCATTGTTCCAATTAGAACTTTCCATCGCTGTCTTCTCTTCTTTACTCCCCTTTCTCATATTAATCATTATTTCATTCCTAGATGCCCATGATCTTATTCGAACCTCAAACTTAACAACATATAGATATGATGTGATCTTTGGATTTATCGAAATATTAGTCTTAATTCTTGGCTTTTTAACCGGGCTAGAATTACCTCTTTTTATAGATTTAGGAAAAGAGAAAGAATGGGATATTAGTACAGAGAAAATTCTCTTTATCAATTATCTTGGTTCACTCTTCTCTATCTTATTTATTTTTATGTTTCTAGATTTAGGAGTGAATTCATTATTACAGATTATTTATCTCTCAATTTATAATACCATTATTCTTTTCGTCATCTTACTCATAGCGAAATTCCCTTATAGAATAAAGGTTTTAGTCTTTATTCCTGTCATATTTCAATTTTATGCCATCAAGTCATTCCCTACTTTGTATAATCTTTATAAGAAAACATATTACTTCTCTATAAAGATTAATAGTCAATCTCCAGATAAGTATTTTGATTTTTTAAATGTTAATGAGAAGTTTGGAAATGTAACTTCAATCCAGACAAAATATCAAGAGATAGATTTAGTGGAATCCCATAGCCTCATTAATTCCATCCAGAATTATGATTACACTCTCTACTTAGACAGAAATCCACAGTTTTCTGTGGATAATGTAGTGGTCTACCATCAAAGTTTTGCACATGTTCCTATACATCTAACTAAAATACAGCCTGAGAAAGTTCTTGTATTAGGCGGAGGAGACGGTTTACTGGCCCACGAGTTACTTAAATATCCCACTATAAAAGAGATTAAAATAATTGAACTAGATAAAAGAATGGTTCAAGTAGCGGAAAATGAATATCAAATTTTAAAAGTAAATTCTAACTCCCTATCGAATAAAAGAGTCAATATTGTTTATGAGAATGCTCTTTCTTATATAAGAAAACTTTCGAACCAATCGATTGACGCCATTTTTATTGACTTCCCTTATCCTAATAATTTTGAATTGTTAAAACTCTATAGTTATGAGTTTTATAACGAAGTCTATAGGGTATTATCAGAAAAGGGCTTTGCGATTTTGGATGCTCCTGTAATATCTCCTGATTTCCCAGAGATAAAAGAAAATGACTTTTTACAATTATTCTTTAATACAGTCACAAAATCTGGTTTTAAAACTTTCTTTCCTTTTGGAACATCTGAGCCCTTTATCATTTTATCCAAGGAAGAGACAAAATTAAAATTCAATTATAAAAAATTACCTAGTTTAATTGGAAAAAGAACTTACTCGAACCTTATAAGCTTTGAAGACGTTGTTTCAGAGCTCAAGTATGACCCGCGAAATATCAATTCTATCTTTAGACCAGGGAGATTTAATAATGAATAAAATTTTATCTTTATTATTCCTCTTCTTAGCATTTTCTATGAAGGCCTATTCATTAGCCTTCATAGATTCAATGGATATGGCCAGTAGTGATTTTTACCCTTTCTACAATAATCATTATTATCAATGGCAAAAGGAATACATCCCTTGTCATTGTGAAGAAAATAAAAGCCTTGAGAAATTCATTATTGAAAAGATTAGTACCTACAAATCCTGGACAGTTCCCCTTGTAGGTTCTATTCAACGACAAAATTTCCAAATACTTTATAGAAAGCAGAATAACAAAATAACCAAAACGATTATTATAAATATTTCAAATTCTGATTTGGAAAGCTCTCTATTGAAGTCTTTTTTTCAAAGCCTAGATATACAATATAACAAGAAGGGAAAGAGACTTAAGTTTTTGAACTACAACTATAGTAATCAAAAATTGACTCTGATGTATGAGAATGCAAAAAGTAACAATTGGTTTTTTACAATTTACCAAAGAGGAGAGCAACCTCATACCGGTTCGATTACCTTTCCTGTTATTGAAAAATCTTTTTCTAACCAATATATTCCTTATCTTGAGCATTTTATTCATCAGGAAAAATATAATACTCAGATTGATCAATTTCAATTTAGAACATATTTAAAAGTTTTGAGTATTCATTCTCTTCCAAAAGATATCCAGTTATTAATGTTACGTCATAAAAGAGAGTGGAACCTAGAATCTGTAACTATCTACACCTCGAGTAAAGATGATATCGGTATATACTACCCCTAGGACCCTAAGATTACTTCATGAATTTTAGATTTCTTAATGAACCAGTTGGTAAGAAAGACCAGAGCACAACAAGTCCAAGCAACACCGACATTGTTTAAAAGTGGATGATCGAATATAGTTCCAATAAAGATCATAATAGGAGCAAAGATAAAAACGAACATGATTCTATGTAGGGCAAAAATACTTAATGATTGCTCCCCTACATAATTAAAGACCGGAACCCGCGGAGAAAAAGAATAGTATTTTTCAAAGAGTAAAAATAGAGACAGTAACGCCAGTTGAACTCCTAGGATACAGATTGTACCAAGGACTGACTCGGCCATGAAATGTTCTGTGTCAAAGATATTATAATAATTCATGGTATTGGCTTCACCGAAAATATACCAAATTAAAATAAGAAATGAACCTACCCCAATCAACGAAAGTTCTCTTTTAGCTCCCATATCCCTGTGATGATAATAATAACCCATAAGAAAACCCACACATCCAGAAGATAAAAAGTAGTCAATCTGAGCATCAAATTCATAGGAATCATGGATATAGGTTTGAATGAAGCCTACTAGGTTATGGAGGATAGTTATTTCAGGTATAAGCCATCTGGTAAAACTAATCAATAGTAATCCCCAAATCGCTTTGACACCAAAAAAACGATAGAGAGTAGCGATAGCAGCTAGGATATACATCCACGCCATGATTGGATAAAAAGAGATGGCCTCTCCAAAATTAGGGGCCACAAGAAAATTTTCAAAGGTAAAGAAGATTAATATTAAGAGGAAAACTTTCATCTTTCCCCAATAGGTCTGTTTAAACTCCTCTTGGCTTTTTCGGCTTAGGTTAAAAGCAGCAAGAGTTAAGTAAATCTGAGAAACCCATGGAGTAAAGAACCATGCTGTCAGATAGGTTAAATAGTCTAAAGGTAGATTATTTCCAATCATCGATTTATGAACTTGGTATCCATAATTGAGAACAGATGTATCTCTAAAGAAAGTAGTATACCAAACATTGAGGTAGAAGCAGAAATGTTGCCACAGGGCCTGGAAAATAAAAAAGCCCCGTAATAGATCAAAATTTGTAATTCTATCTAGTTTATTCTTATAGGCTTCAGTAATAGGTCTCAATTCTTTCATCTGAGTTTATGGTATCAGGTACTTTTAAAATTGTTTAAAGTTTTTACGATGTCCAGATTTTAGACAGAGCTTCCATATAAAATCAACAACATAGGGCATCTTCGGTTTGGCACTAACTTTGCTTTTAAAGAAGTATCCATAAGTGAGTTAGATAAATGAAAGCTCTTTTTGATGCGAATGTTAGAGCTAGAGTTGAAGCTGAAGTTCAAGGTAATCTTGTTGTACGTAAGTTGAAGTTAAAGCGAATTATGTAGTTGTTAATGAAGTTACGGATCATGTTCACTCTCCCCCTATGAACATAAAATGGACGGCCAAAAGGCCGTCCTTTTTATTTCTTTTTACTTACATTTAGACATCCAAGCTTCTACTTCCTTATAATTTTGCATATTATTATGTTTTTGATAACCATTTAAAAGAATCTCACCTTTACAAATAATTTCTTTTTTAATTAATTCTTGCTGTTTCGCTGATAATAGTTCAGTTATTAGAATTCTCTGCATTGATTTTATTCGGTAATAATCCATGGCCTTAAATTTCATTGATAGTTGGTCCTCATGACCACCATATTTATTAATTACTGGAGTTTCTACAAAGCTCACAGGGTTTCTTAACGTAATCTTCAGCCAAAGATCATAATCTTCACAAACAATGAAAGATTCATCAAAGCCTCCAAACTCTTGAAGAATAGATTTCTTTATCATTGTAGCAGAGGGAGATATCAGACAGAGGGGAAGGCATTTTTCAAAGATCATTCCACCCGTTTTTTTATGCTTGAATTTAGGATTAACACGTTTTCCATTTCTAATCCAAATTTCTTCACCATGTATTAGATTTGTATTTTCTAGCTTTAATATTTCTAATTGTTTTTCATTTTTAATCGGTAACCATTCATCATCGGAGTCCAAGAAGCTAATCCAGTCCCCACTTGCTAATTTAATGGCATCGTTTCTAGCAGCAGAAACTCCTTTATTCTCGGTTTTTTTATAAACAATCTGTTTATTTTCTATGTATTCTTTTAAGATTTCAAAAGTCTTATCAGTAGAGCCATCATCAATCACAATAATTTCATGACAAGAAATTGTTTGATTAATTATAGAATCAATTGCTCTAGGCAAAACTTCTGCTCTATTAAATGTTGGAATGATTGCTGAAATTTTAATAATTTTTTCCCGCAGCAACAATCAAAGAAGATGCTTCATCTAAAATGGTCTGAGCTGGCCTGTTATCCATAGCAGTGAAAAGACCTTCTAATTGTTTGATTGACTTTGCTCCGCAAAGAATCATTGAGACCTCTTTGTGGGATAGGTTATGGCCAAGTGCAAGCTCTAACATTGTATGGCCATGCTCTTTCAGCATAGGAGATATTTTTTTTAGAGATTCAAATTTATGAGTATTATCTGCTTTTTTCCACCAAGGTGCCCAAGATCGACAATCAGATTTATCATATTTAGGCTTCTCCTCAATTGGTTTTGTAAGAATCCCCTTATCCAGTGTTCCCCAACTCATGAAGCTCATTTCATTTTTGTTCATATATTTAAAAAGCTTCTCTTCTACTTCTCTTTCAAAGAAATTCATCTGGCATTGTAGCACATCAATTGAATCAATTTCTAGCGCCTTATCGCAGTCTTCCTCAAAGGTATTACAAAGCCCAATATATTTTATTTTTCCATCATGTTTGGCCTTTGCTAATACTTCCATTGGTTTTCTAATATCAACTCTTTCATCTGGCCAATGGATCATATAAAGATCGATATATTCTGTTTGCAGATCTTTTAAAGATTGATGAAGCATTTTCTCCGTTTCTTTTGGATCATTAGTCATATTGATCCGTTGATTTTCATGCCAAGAGACTCCCGACTTTGAAATTAAAAATGCATCATCTCTTCTGCCCTTGAAAGCTTTCCCCATTCTTTTTTCTGACAGGCCAAACCCATATATAGGAGCGGTATCAAAAACCTTAACCCCTCTTTCTAAAGCACAATGCAATAGATTAATGGCGTCTTGTTCTGAAATATCTCCAAATCCATAACCTCCCCCCTCTCCAGAGATTGCAGCACCTCCAAATCCAAGTCTTAAGGGAGATAAACTTTCTAATAACTTTGTCATTATTTTTCCTTTATTTAAGGTGTTAACGATACTGTTTACTCCAACCACTCTTATAGACTCTCTTCCATTGACTTGTCATAACGCATTCTGTAATTAAAGAGCATGATTCTCTTATCCTTTGCACATCGAAATGAGGCGCAATGCTTCTTTGAGCATTTCCAATTCAGCCCCTCACAGGACTTCAATGGCCTTTGGATTGATCAAAGTGAAGGACTTGGCATACTAATTACAGGAGAAGGTCAATTTGAGTCACTCAACCTCCTCTCCTCTTTACTAGCAAGTGGTGAGAATATTTCGAAGGTTGTTAACCTTGGAGTGGCCGGTGCTTTAAATTCCAAATTTAGAAACCAAGAAGTCTATCAAGTTAGAACTGCCTATCTTGCATTAGAAAATAACCCTCAATTTAAATCTTTTCCCATTCAACAGTTTAAAGATTTAAAAACCTGTGATTGCTTAACCAGCTCTAAAAGAATTTTAAAACAAGAAATAAGAACAAAGTTATCACCCATAGCAGATATTGTGGATAGGGAATTATGGTCTTTAGGTTTTGCTTGTTCAAAAGCTAAAATACCTTTATTTTCAATAAAAGTTATTAGCGATTCAGATGATAATGACTCGAAAAATATTTGTGAAGAAATTAAGGAACTAGCACAAGAATTTAGCAAGCTCTTACTTAATGCCTTCCTGGCCAATCATAGGAAAAATTCCAAAGGGGATAACAATCAACAAGATATTGACCACGAACTCTATCAGTTGCTACATGATAAAAACCTCTACTTTACCGTTTCAATGAAGAGAAAGTTTAAGACCCTCGTTTCAAAAGTTCTTCTAAATAAAGAAGATATTAAAAAAAAGCAGTTAACAGTATCCATTTCAGAAGATAATAGTAAAAAGGAAAATGCCTTAATCGTTCTTGCCAATCTAACTGCCGAACTAAACCCATTAAGAACAGAGATTGAAGGACAATTAAATGAAATGACTAGAACATTAGTCAAAATAGGTTGGACAATTAAGTATGATTCAAATATTGAAGACAAATGGATTTCAGTCTATTCCAAGATTCAATCATCTTCTCAATTGCATAAACTCTCTAAGACTTTAGAAAGCTTTCCTTTCGAAGACTGGCAAGATGTCTTTGAAGGTAAAGCAGATGTTTAATCGAGTCTTTGTTGAAGAAGATATTCTTAATCTTCCACGAACTAAAAAGATATTAGAGCATTTTAAAAATGTTGATCACGAAATTATTCATCGCATAGACGATTATTTTGGAAGGGTAAAAAAACCATATCTTCAAAAGCGGGACAATCTTAATCTTTACATTGGTAAAAAGAGAGGTCAACTTGTCAAAGAAGCACCTAATGCATACGGGTTTGGATCGGACCCTCATTACTACTTTATTCATTCTTATAATTGTATATATGAATGTGAATACTGCTACCTCCAGGGATATTTTAATTCTCCAGATATAGTATTTTTTGTTAATCACGAAGAAATCGGAGAAGAGATTAAACGATTAAGTCTTGAAGTTCATAAAGAAAAAAGGCCCTGGTTCCATGCCGGCGAATTTTCTGACTCATTAGCACTCTCTCACATTACTTCAGATATTGAATTTTACTTTGATTTGTTCAAAGAACTACCTAATAGTTTTCTCGAATTCAGAACCAAGTCGGTAAATACAAAAGACCTTTTAAAACAAAAACCTTTAGAAAATATCATCATAAGCTTTTCGCTGTCTCCAAGTGAAAGGACAAAGAAATCGGACCTTGGTTGTCCTAGCTCTATGACAAGAATCAAGGCGATGCGAAAAGTCACCAACGCCGGACACAAGATCGCCATTCATCTCGACCCAATTATTTATGAGAATAATTTTGAAGAAAAATACGAAGAGTTAATTCAAGAGATTTTAAGCTCTGTTGATTTAACTAAGATTCTCTATATATCTGTGGGAGTTGTTCGTTTTACAAAAGATGTCTATAGGCAGGTTACACAAAACTATCCGAAGTCAGACTTGTTGGCGATGGAGTTTATCAAAACAGCAGATGGAAAGGTGAGATACCCAAGACCCATAAGAATGAAAATCCTTTCAAAAGTTAAAGAGCTATTATTAAAAAATGGCTTTAAAGCTAATCAAGTGTATCTATGCATGGAAGATTAATTCATTTCATTATCGACTCGTAAGAATAATGACTTGATTTTTTCGCCGAAAAATTTTCTTTGACTAAAATCCTCTTGAAGAACCATTAGATTATCTTCTTTATTGTTTTCTGGTGCTATTGAATTAATCACATACATTTGGTGGTCCATGACTTCGTTCATCAATGTTAAAATTTCTTCTCGGTAAGATTCATCAATAAAGTTATTAAGTACCAAACCTTTTAAGTATTGAGTTGAATAGGCTAATGTAATTGTACTTGGGAATTTTTCTAAATCTTGAAGAAAATATTTTGAAATCTTCCTGTGCAGTTTTGATCGAACAGCAGGTTTCCAATGTCGGTCATTAGCGGCCTCAATGGAGGATAAAAGAAAGTTAAAAAGTTTTGGATCTCTACAAACTTCAATTTTGGCCAAGTAGTTTCTAATATTCATTACGTCTAGTTTATTTTTGTAAAATTCTTTATGATAAATAATTTTTTCAATAAAATGATATGCCTGTGTTGAATTATTTCGCACGACAGCATGCGCCAACGCATCAATCTTTTGAAGTATTCCATTTGCATTATTAAACTTGCTCGACTTAGGATCAATGTAATCGGGGTTTTGAATTTCATCGTTAATAAACTTCTCACAGCTAGTTGATTCAGTTAATGCAACTTTCATAAAACTATCAATTTCTTTCTTTATTCTTTTTATATTATTGCCTTCGTAAGCAATCTTTTTTTTAGGCTTTTTACTAACCAGTTTGACATTTTTAACGACTTTTTTGGACACGACTTTTTTGGACACGACTTTTTTGGACACGACTTTTTTCTGGAACCCTTCTTCTTTTGTATCTAATCCTACAGATAATACAAAGGCAGTCACAATACTTGTTATGGCAATAACAATAATCATTTTTCCTTTGCTAAGGCCAAAAAGTCTTTTCACAATGATTTTTCTTCCTTATTTCTTCGCCGATGTTCTTCAATTAGCAAGTTCTTTCTATTATACTTTCGAACCATACAAAATGCATCTGACTTTTTGGCAAGTACTTTAAATGCCCACTTTTTTCTTCCAAACAGGCCATTTTTTTTATTTTTAGTTACATAGTCGGACCAGACCAACTTAGGTCCATCTTTATAAAAATTCAACTTCATTCGATGGCAATGATTGTAGATATTCTGGATCTGTTTTTGATCTTTATTTTTCAATGTTGGAAGAATCTTAAAACAAAGATCTGCTTTTTCACCGTTAGCTAAATCTCTTTTTATAGATGCGTTAATACCTTTATCAAAAAACCTCATAAATTCATCGTAGGCCTTGTTACTCAAGCCCATAGCAGTTTCAAGGCCAGTATATATTTCACTTAAAGACACGGTTTGATTACCGTGATTAAATGATTGAAGTAAAGAGGTTACTAAATCCATTCTTGTGGAATAAACGACATCTGAAAGATCATCATCAAACTCCCCTGATACAAATCGGGCCTCTATTTCATAACCAACCATATCTCTAACTTTTTGAAAAAAGACATCGTTGCCCCTTTCTGCAAGTTTTAATATTTTTGAAATACATGAAGTGATTCTAAAACTTTTATTTTCAAGAACGTCATTTGATAGCAATGAATGGAGATTGGAATTTAGTTTACAGACCTCTGGTAATGCATCGTCTGGCATTGTTCTTGGTTGATAGGATTCTTTGACTAAGTTAAGAATAGTAAGGGCAAGTTTTCCTGTTTTACGTGTATTGATAATTTGTGGATTATACCTATGAGTAACCTGTGGCACAATTTCATCTAAATCGTAGATACATTGTGATTGATTATCAAGACAACCAAGTTCAGTTAAATAAAGAGCAATTCTCTCTGCATTTTTAATTATAAACTCAAGAGAGAGAAAGGCATTGGTATCACCACGTAGGTCTGCTCTTGCTCGTACCAGAACAGAAAAAGCATCTACTGAAATAGTTCTTGCCCTTTCGATATTCACTTGATCCAAGGTATCACCAACAACTCCTAGGGCATTTGATAATGCCATAGTCCAATTTGTCATAGTTTAGGTTAAGTTTCTATTTCTTATGTATTCTAGTAATTTTCCACATTTTTCGATTGAGGATCCGCCATTCGGGCAGTCAGGGAAATCATTAAGAGTTGGATCAAAAATTGTAAAAGGTAGTAATTTTTTATCCCTAGAGACAAAAATAGGGTTTTCTACCCCATACTCATCCATACCTCTTCCATTGTCAGTAGGAGTAAGTGAAGGCATACGCATAATGTGAACTAGGTTTTGAATAGCAATGGCAATGGCCTCTGATCTTTCTTTTAAATTTGTTATATCAACAAAAGTTCTTTTTCTTATTGTTCCATAGGTTTGAATATAACGGGTAATCTTTTGTAATAACTCAGCTTGAACAATAGGTTTCTCTCTATTAACCAAATCTCCTTGCGAAGTAATGGCAGAGCCTGCGTAAACTTCTTGAAGCCAATGAGATAAATGTCCCATATGTTTGGACAATAATTCTATGCCCTCTAAAGTGGAGATATCTCTATTAAATTGGTCTCGATATAAATCAATAAGCTTAAGTGTTTCTCGTGAATCACAATATTGATCACTTATCACTTGGCCTACACATCTTAAGGCGCTCGGCAGTTCTGCTTCATCTAGGTAATTTAAAGACTGATTGTATTTAAAATTTTGTAAAAAATTAGTTATAGTTCCGACGATAGCACCGGAGGTCGCTAATGCTAAAGAAGTACCTGGATTAGTAAAGGCAGATGTGGCAAGTAAAGATTGAGATAAAAGCCCCCCAACAAGACTTCCTTTTTTTTCGAAGCAAGCAGCTGAGGACCCCATAGTACCAAGTATACCTTCAACACTTGTCATAACTTGTGAAGCTATTAAAGTTTGATCATTAGAAAAACTTTCAAACCGAGTTAACTCAGTATCTATACTTACAAGCTCAGCTTGGGAGATAAAAATATTACTATTGATCATAGCAACATCTTCAGCAGATAAAGTCGTATCTGATAAAAGATTAGTATAATAAGCAATTTGAGATTCTATTTCAGATTTAGTGTTTCTCGTATTTCTATAAACTTCATATTCTCCGTATATTCTTTCATAATTTGAAAGTACTTCCACAATGTTTGAATTTCCAAAGCATTGTGAGTCTTCTTTAATTTTCATAACAACTGTTCTTAAGTTTTGAATATGTCCTAATGAACCTTGTACATGTCGTGTGATAACATTGGGACATTGACCCTTGAAACTATTAATTAAAATTGCAGAAACATTAAGTGATGAGTTTGCTAATTGTGAAAAAAGTAAGAGAAGGGTAAATAAACAAAACTTTGGATTCAACATAGTAAAACGCTCCCCTATAGGTTTTTTGCACAACGTAGCATGGAGATTATAAAGTTACCAACAATGACGCCAAGCGCATACGATATACCGAGTTGGTTGAAGTTAAAGTTTAATTCTAAAATAAAAACTATGATATGGTATAAGTAGCTAATTAGTGGAGTTTAGATGAAGTTTGGCCAGACGTTATTATTTTTATTAGTAATACCTTTAATTGTATCAGCAGAACCTTCCCCTAGTAAAACGGAGTTATCAACAAAGCTTAAAAAGAAAGTTCAAAAAGAATTCATAGCATTCCATAAAGCAAATCAAACTCTTCGTGAAAAGCATCAAAATGCACTCTATGAAGATCAAAAGCTCATCCTAGAGAAAACCCATAAGAAAACTTTGCTATTTTTTAGAGAAATTTCTAAATTACAACAAGAGATTTCTTTAAGTGATATTAAAGAAAATAAGAAAATTCAGTTAGAGATTGGACGGCGAAAGAAACTTTTCAAAGGCAAGCTTCATGAAGATCGACGCAAGGCCAGAAAGAAAATGAGTTCTAAAAGGGACAAGTTCCAGAAAGTTATGGATAAGCGTCGCAAGAGCTTTAAGAATAAAATAAAGGCCTTTAAAGCAGAAATCTAGCTCGTTAATTCAATTACTTACTAATGTTTTTTAAAAATTTATCTCTCGTTGAAAATTTTCTTGCAGATTGCCATCTTGAAGTCTATATTACCCAACTGAAATCAAACCACTAGAGTATCAAGATATAAGAAGGATTATTGTTATGGCACGTACATGTGATTTAACCGGAAAAAGAAGACTTGTAGGAAACAAGGTTTCTCACGCAAAAAATAGAACAAGAACTAAGCAACAAGTTAACCTACAAACTAAGAGAATATTCGATCCAGAAACGGGGAGAACTATTAGATTGAGATTATCAACAAGCGCAATAAGAACTTTAGATAAAGTAGGTTCACTTTCAAAGTTCTTAAGAAAATATAGACATTTATTTGTAAATTAATTTCGAATACATTTCACTATCTTTGTGCCAGCTAAATGCTGGCCTTTTTATTTCTAAAAATCATTATTGCCATCATGGGGATTAAGGCATGGGGAATTCGAACCAACGTCTCTAATATCCACTGATGACTAGAAAAAGAAGCCAATTCAAAATCAACATGAGCAATGATCCTAGCAAATGCTGTTATCCCTCCCCAAAAAGTCATTAAATACAGAATTGAAATAGTTAAAAATGGAATAAATAATAATGAGGCTGCCAGCAGGTCAAAGACACCTGCCATAGTTAAAAATAGCTTTGCCGTTTCTTCTGAAGATCCAAAAACAATAACAATCATATCTATAAAAAGACCTGGAATTGGATAATATCCTATGGCAAAGAGGCCATGGCCTATAAAGGTACAAGCAATAATTATTTTTAAAATAATTTTATACTTCTTAATAATACTTGTTTTAAAAATCAACAGGTATGTCAATAAAGGTGTGGAAAATTGAATAACATGCTCTAGGAACATTCCGAAGTATAAGAATTTTTCTATTGTTTCAAGCAGAGCTAGGACTATAAGACTAAAAGATAAAATGATAAGATAAATACCCATCCATTTTTTTTTAGAGTTGAGTTTCCAGCAAAGAAATGAGCCCAATAAGTAAAAAATACCAACAACTTTTATCCCATATTGAATGAATTGATCTATATGCGGGTGAGTGACATATTGATGCCATGTAAGATTTGTGAAAGATTCAACGATAGGTTTTAGAAATTCTTCATTCCAAAAGATAGCACGATAAGGAGCATCCCAAAAGAGATGCTGCCAAGCTCGCCCCAAAAGCAAGCAGCTTAATGCCACCAACAAAACAACTTTTACCTTATTTGTTTTCCAATCAGTTTCTTGCATTAATAGTGAGTATAGAACCTTCATTTGGATTCCATACATCTAAATTTTCAGGTGCAGTAAAGACATCTTCAGGATTG
This sequence comes from Bacteriovoracaceae bacterium, assembly GCA_018675575.1. GTDB lineage: Bacteria > Bdellovibrionota > Bacteriovoracia > Bacteriovoracales > Bacteriovoracaceae > M0603. The sequence continues at coordinate 17,554 of JABGXW010000077.1, forward strand.
ATGCTACCAACGACTTCAGCATTATCAATTTTAATAGTCTGAATATCAATTTTATTTTGATAAACGTGGATCCATTTAAATTGATTAAAGCTACCAATGTCTCTAGTCCAAGACTTAGGATCATTATTTTTTCTAAGAGGGGCACCCCAACATCCTTCCCCTACATAAACAGTCCCATTTTCATCATCTCTTACAAATCCTTCTTCTGCATCTTTAGAGCTAGAAGGAGAAATGGGCCAAGTTGATTTTACCATATGTGAATCAGATTCTACGACCAGGTCCATACCGTATTTATAAAATAAAGGGGCCCAGAATTTATATTGATTTGTTCCTTCTTTTTTATTTTTTGTATGAGGTCTCATTGGTCTGTGATACTGAGCAAATTTAAAATTAACTTCTTTATGAGCTTCAAGATCTTCTTTGAGCCAAATCGTCTGATTTCCACCAATTGATGATTCTGAATTTAAAACATAAACCCTCAATAAAGATTTGCCAAATGTAACTCCATAATAAACTTCTTGAGCAGTCCAAAATAATTTTTCTAAAATATTATTTTCTTTTTCGTGATTCCCTCTAGTCATTAAAACAGGAGTCATTCTTCCATCAGTTGCAATTGTAGCTTGCCAATCATCTAGCCATTGCCACCATTGCTTAGCTGAACCACGAGAAGTCATATCCCCGCCAAACATAACAGCGTGGGGCCGAAGCTTCGCTACTAATAAATTAGCTTTAAGCCTTGGTTCTCTATTATTTCGAGAGTCTCCTCCGGCCACGATGGAGATAGGTTCCACCGGAGAATCAGATAATGTTTCAAACCAATATCGTTTTGAAACTCCTTGAGAATTAACAACAACAAAATAATATTTTGTTTTCGCCTCAAGATTTCTAAGTTCAATAAATGCTGATTGAATTTTCTTATAATCCGAGTAAAACTGAGGTATTGCTCTGTATGCATATGCCTCTATATCTGTACCATGGTCAATTACATCATAATAAAATTTATTATGTTCTCTTTTTCCTTGGTAATAGTTCCAACCAATAACCATTGTTGATGCTGGATCGTTTCTAAGCATTAATCTAAACTGGCCAGGAACTCCGTGTTCAAGACTTGGGTCAAAACAAGAATTTAAAAGGAAAAGAAATAAAAGTATTAGATATTTTGAATTAAGTTTCATGAACTCTCCATAGTTATGGATGGAATTCTAGAATAACCGCTTTTGTTTGTCTGTGATGTAAGATTAAGTAAGGATAAGTTGGTAATAAGTTCAGCGTAATCCAAAAAGGGCGGATAAATCGCCCTCATTTATAACAAAATATATATCTTTTTAGTATTGAACTTGAATTTCCTCCACCAGAAATCCCCATTTAGAGATAGATCGATCTGATTTAAAAGTAACAATCATCGTATCTCCTTCTACATAGTCAGTGATATAATCATCTCCAGATCCAGAGACCTTATCAACATTTTGCCTTGAACTATTCGCAACTTGCAGATAATCATAATTATTTTCAAGATCATATTTCTTCACCTTGAGTCTCATATATTTTACATTCGCAATTGTATACTCTTGAACTTGAGATATATCATTGCCATAAGGATGTGCTGATTCCCATGCCTGATTTAGTTTAATTGTTACCCAAGCACCTGGCTTTGGCCCATTTCTTACTGGCCGGTCATCATTTAATAAATTAAGAGCATCTACACGTCCACCATTAACCGTTTTACCTCTTAGGGCAGTAACAGGAACTGAGGTTGCCATTAATCTTTCTCTTACTTCTAAAACTGGAAGCCTACCTTCCTTAGCTAAAAGTAATCCTAGAACTCCTGAAACATGAGGTGTTGCCATAGACGTACCAGAGTAAACTTTGTATCCACCATCTTTAACTGTTGATAAAATTTTATGTCCCGGGGCGGCTATATGAACTGTTGCTCTTCCGTAACATGAGAATGAGGCCAACCCATTTTTTGCAGTGAGAGCTGCAACAGAAATGACATTATCAACATCATAGTTTGAAGGATAATGTGGACTAGAATCATTATTAGAGGAGGAGTTTCCCGCTGCTGCAGTAAAAAGAATTCCGGCATCTTTTGCTCTCGTAATAGCATCTTCCAAGGCCTGCGAACGTCCCCCGCCTCCCCATGAATTGGACATAAGATCAACATTCATTTTTGTTGCATAATCAATCGCCTTGATTGCGCCTTCTGTGGAACCTGATCCAGAATCTGTTAAGAATTTAATGGCCATAATTTTCACATCTGCCATCACACCCGCAACACCGATTCCATTGTCATGACTTGCTCCAATAGTTCCAGAACAATGTGTACCATGACTATGACCATCTATTGGATCACCGTCATTATTAGCAAAATCGTAACCGTACACATCATCTACATATCCATTACCATCATCATCTACGCCAGCTGTTCCATTTTGCTCAGCTTTATTGACCCACATTTGGTCCTTTAAATCAGGATGATTGTAATCAACACCAGTATCAATAACAGCAATAGTTACTGCTCTTGAACCTTTGGTAATATCCCATGCATTTAATGCATTTACGTCTGCACCAGCAACGCCTGTGCTACCACCAGGCTCATTGCTTCCATCATTATGTAACCCCCAAAGATCACCAAATTTTGGATCATTAGGAGTATAATTTAATTGAGTTTGAGTTGATTTTATCATGGCATTAAGGGAAAACTCTTCAACCGGTTTAACAATTGAATAAACAAAATTCGGTTCTGCATATTCCACTGATGGATCTTGATTAAGCTTCCTAATGACTCGGTGCACCAGTCTCTGGTCAATGGACTTTACTACTACAAACTCACCAAAGGAAACATCAATTGGTCTTTGATATTCAACTCCAAAAGATTTTAGGTTTTTCATAAAAGATTTTGAATTTTTGAGTTTAACGATTAATTCACCTGGTACAGTTTTAACCGTCGCAATACTGGCACTTGTGGCCATTAAACTTCCGCCCAATAAAATTGACTTCAGAAAATTAATACCCATAAACTCCCTCCCTAGAGTTAAGCAACCGATTCCTTCAGTAACTTAATAATATTCTTGCTTCAAATATAACTACTTAACAGAGTAAAATAGTGACTCTGTGCTCACCTATACAGGGAAATTAATTCCATTATAGTGCATTGTTTCTCCCTTACGAAGTTTTGGGAGAAAATGTTAGAATAGTGAAAGTAAAGAGAGTTAATTTAGATTTAAATGGGAATAACTGATGATGATACACGGGAACTCGCAAGATCCAGTAATTATAAAAAAAATAAACGTCAAAATTTGGCATTTAAGAGATGAGATCAAGGCCACAGTTGAGGAAAGAATTAAAAATAATCCTGACGAGAAAAGTCTATCAATAGATGATCTCGTTGAGGAATACAAATTACCTCCTGCCACAGGACCTGTTCCAGGACTTTCAATAGCACCAGATGAAGCAGACACAGAAGAGCAGGCCGAAGGTGAAGGTGAAAATGCAGATGAAGATACTAAAGCTTCTGATACTCCAATTACTATTAAGCAAAGAATACCTAAACTACCTGAAGATAAAATTATTCTTGGGACCGCTGTTCTTGGAGAACTCGATATAGATCATCTTTATCTTTTCACAAATAAACAATTTTTAGCTGGACAGTCTGTTGTTGTAGAATTCGTGGTCCCTAAAAGATTTGTCATTAATGCAGACGTCAGTTTCTCACGAGCTTATAATATGCAAAGTAGAATCATATCTGATGGGAAACTCCCTTTCAGAACAGGTCTTAAATTTACCTTTCTTAAGGCAGGGGAACGTACGTTGTTGAGAAATTTCATTCTATCAGTTGAGCCTGTAATTCCTGCGCCATCAGTAGACATGAAGAAGCTTGCCAAGAAAGAAGACGACTTTGATGAGTTGGACGATTTCGACCTTTAATTATTTAGTCTCAGTAGCAATCGCAAAACGTATTGCGCCAGCACCTCTGGCGATATCCATGACTGTAACTGCCACGCCAAGTTTAGAAGCCTGATCCCCCTCTAAGATCACAAGGTCAGTTTTCGCATTCTTCAAAGCTTCGGAGATAGTTTGTTTAAGGTTTTCAAAATTAGCTTTTTGACCTTGAACTGAAACCTCCCCCTCACTCCCAAGGGATACAATAATTGCATCTGAAGATTCTTTAGTCCCTTTTACAGTTGAGTCGGGAAGATCAATATCTAAACCAGACTCTAAAGAGACTGATGAAGTTACCATAAAGATAATTAAAAGAACTAACATGATATCAATCAACGGCGTCATATTTATATCCGCTAAAATCTCTTCATCATTATCATTTAAATTAAAGGCCATATATAATCCGCATCAACTTTATAGTAGGTCACCGAGATCATCTAACTTAATTTTAAAATCAAGAATTGCTGCCGTAAGTTTTGTTTGAAAAAAGTTGTAAAAAACGACAGCTATAACGGCAACAAGAATACCTGCTGCAGTTGCGATAAGGGCCTCACTTAAACCTGAAGCAACAACTGCAAACCCACTTTTGCCAGCGACTGCGATGGATTGAAATGATTTAATAATACCAACGACTGTTCCAAACAATCCTATAAATGGAGCTGAACTACCAATAGTTCCTAAGATCCAAAGCGAAGATTTTAACCCTTCTCTTGTTTCAAGAAGTCTTCTTTCAATTCTAGCCGCCCAAACATCTTCGCCAGACTCTTTTCCTTCAAGAACTGAAAGAAATGGAACAGAAACATAAGGATGAGCAGTGAGGCAGAGTCCCTTTGCTTCATGACATTTTCCATCTTGAATAAGTTCATATGCTTTATTTGTGATCTGTAGATATTGCCTTTTAAAGTTTTTCATAAAAAAAAATTTTTGGATCGCAACAATCCAAACTGTCAAAGAACAAAATAAAAGTGGATACATAATAAAACCACCATCATTGAGAATATTTAGAAAGCTCATGACTCGCCTCGCTATAATTATTTCTATACTCTATCATCTCTATACTTACACCGTTTATCAAGATAGCATTTACTTTGTTTAATAGGAAATTTATGATTTTAAAACTCGCTTCTAATCGAATTAATACCTCTAATGGGCTTACGCTCTTTTTTGCTATTATTCTTGCTTTTAGTGGACTTTACAGTGAGTTCTTTCAAGCACCTACAAAAGACAATCAAGAGTTTCATAAAAACCTTTTCCTTTTTCAAGAAGATGATATTGCGAACATTGACCAAGTACTTATCCATAATAGATTAGGAGATTTTGTTATAAAAAGAAAACCTGGCTCATTTGCTAATATTTGGGAGTTATCAGAGCCTAGACAACTTCCCGCTTCTCAACCTGTAGTTAATAGAATTTTACGAACATTAAGGGGGATTAGAATTAGAAAGTTTTATCCAAAAGGTTCAATCAATCTTGCAAACTTCTCCTTAGATGCTCCAAGGATGTATTTTGAGTTATTTAATAAAGACGGCCCAAAAGTAAAAATTTATTTTGGACTTGTAAATCCTATTGATAACTCAACCTACTTAATGACTTCAGATAAAGATAGTATTTACCATATAGATAGTTTAAATACATCAGTTGAAAAACTAGGTCTTTCAGACTTTGTTGATTCTCATATTTTTTCTTTCAGTAAAAAACAGCTAACTTCAATAAAGATTTTTCGTGGTTCAAACACTCAAGTAAATCCACTAAATCCACAGTTGAGTGTTCTCCATGGGCCTAAAGGTTATAAAAATAAATCGGGTCTTTTGCTCGAACCAAATAAGGTTGAAAAATACCTTTCAGAACTCCTCGCATTAAAGTCTATTTATATTTTAGATAAGATCACAGAGAAATTAGCAAACAAATTAGATTCTATACTCTCAAAGCCCTTTTATACTGTACAGGTTAAGACAACATCCGGTGAAGATATTACATATACCATTAGTACAGTGGTCTCCAATTTACCTGATCTTAAAATTGATAAAAAACAAACCTTTATAATTAAAGCATCTAACAGGAAGTATCCCACAATCCTCGATCGAACTAACTTTAAGCTATTTGGTATGAAGAGTTCAGCATTAAAAGAACTTCCTTTTAAGAAACTTTTTTACTAGAAACCATACTGACTTGTAAAATTGATGCTCTAAGAACATAGATTAGAGCATAATTAGCACTTGCAACAAAAAGATAAATATATTCATTAATCATTTAGATTAGATACAAGGCTTTCACCACCTCCACCAGAATAGACTCGTTGATTTGTTTTTGTTCTCTATTTTATTTGATATGATAGTCCAACTAGATAAGGTTCAAGAATGAAAAAACAAAAATATAAAAGAAGTAGGAAGAAATCTTCAAAGTCAGAAGAATCATTTCCTTTAAGTTTTATTTTAGGAATTGTGTTCTTAGTATTTGTTGTTTACAAAATTTTACCATCCTATTTATTTATAACTAGACCAACGCCAAACTCAATCTCTTTAACCGATCCAGATACGTCAATTAGTCCCGTTCAAATCAACTTAACTCCTGAAGAGTTTGATGAAAATATAATTGATGATATTTTAATTGATGGAAAAATAATTAAAATTAAACCAGTTGCCAAATATGAAATAAGTGCAAGAGTTGTCAGTAAGAGAAACTATACAGAAAAATGGGATGGTAAGCTGATGCCAGTGGATTTGGCACTTGTTTGGGGAGATTTGGCCAAAGAAGAACACCATCAGTTTATGACTTATAGACATTCTGACAGGTATTTCAGCTGGAATAGCACTGGAAAAGCAAAACTGAATAAAAAGTATATTATTTCTCATTCTGCTAATGTTCATTTTATATCTGCAAACAAAAATATTGAAAATGCCCTCTTAACTACTGATATCGACGAGAATGTCAAAATTATAGGCTACCTTGTCGATATAACTGGCCCAGGTGGAGACTCTAAGCGTACGAGTCTGAGTCGAGAAGATAATGGTAGCGGTGCATGTGAAAATGTATATATCCAAAAATTGAAAATCGGTAAGGAAGTATTTCAATAGACTTTTTAATAATGCTGTTGATGGGTCGGGCAATGTTTATTGCGCTGGTCATACGGGAGGAGGCATGAGCGAAACGAATGCTGGAAGTTTTGACGCTTTTGTGATGAAGCTCGATAGCTCAGGAAATATCGTATGGCTTACACAACTTGGGGATACAACTGAAGCGGGAGGGAATAATGCTGGAAATGATCAATGCAAAGACGTAGCAGTTGATGGATCAGGAAATGTTTATTGTGCTGGCATTACAACTGGCGGCATGGGCGAAACGAATGGAGGAGCTGGTGACGCCTTTATCTTGCGCTTAGAAAGCGATCGGAATTTCAATCCTTAAATATGTACGCTCATAATAAGAATATAATTAGCTTAGCGGGTAATTTTCCCTATTAAATACCTGTACAAGTAGCTTATGTTCGGCGATCCCTAAAAGTTCATTAAAGTAAAAAAGATGTCAGAAAATAGTCAATTGTCTTTTTTAACTACTTAATTTCTTTATGAAGTGTGTGCTTTCTAAGACATGGGTTATATTTCATTAACTCAATTCTATCTGGAGTATTCTTTTTATTTTTATTAGTGGTATATCTAGAAGGACTTTTTCCAAGAGCTCTCGCTTCTGTACATTCTAAAGTTATGATCACTCTATTTCTTTTTCTGGCCATGTCGGACTCCGTCTACATTCTTCTACTAAAACTCAAAAAGACAAATTACTAAAGACTGATTGCCTTGGCAACAAGAAATTGATAGATTCTAAGAACTTATGATCGATCAAGAAAACTGGACATTTTGCCAATATAACTCCATGGAATTAAAAGCTTTTATTTCTATTGCCGGTGAACCATCAGAACAAGATCAGGTCAACTTCCTCTATAATGTAACCGTGACAGATTATGATAATAAGGAAATCTTTCAATTTTGCTATCCAAAACTACAATTAGCGGTTGCGGAGATCAATAAAAAGTATAGTCATTGGACTTTTAATAATCTCATGGTTAACTCCAGTGATAGTAGTGATGATGGTGGCTGTGGGAGCTGTTCTGCGCATTAAGTCTTCTTGACAACTAGGGGTTATTAGGTCAGATTACATCTCTAATATCATTGACTCGCTATTGTATTAGAGCAATAGTCAAACTAGAGGCCTAAAAATGAAAGAAGGTATCCATCCAGCATATAATGAAGTTATCTTTCAAGATGTTTCAACTGGATTTCAATTTAAAACAAGATCAACAATATCATCAAGCAAGCAAACTATGAAATGGGAAGACGGAAAAGAATATCCATTAATCAAATTAGAAATTTCATCTGCTTCTCACCCATTCTATACTGGTAAACAAAAAATCCTTGATACTGAAGGTAGAATTGAAAAATTCAAGAAGAAATTTGATGGTGCCTATCTTACAAAGAAAAAGAAAAATTAACTATAAAGAAAAGATTATAATAAAAAAAGCGCATCATAGAATGCGCTTTTTTTATTAAATTACAGAGAGATCCGAAGTTTTTTATCACCCAGCTGTTTTTCAACTTGGAAATTAAACTTTAATCCCGTTGAGATCTTTTTCATTTTCTTCAATTCAGACTTTGAGAAATTCTTTTTGTGTAATTCTACTTCAAACAAGCCCGAATATTTTATATTATCAAGACAAACCTGCCATTTAAATGAATGTTTCGACTCTTTTAATCGCCTTACCATAAAGCCTTCGAGCTTTTCAGAAGTCCTCTTCAAGGCCTTACAATAGACATGTGCAATAAGAGGCATAACATTTCGATCTAATTGAACAAGCTGGCAAAGTCTCTGAGTTTCTTCATCATGAATATGTCTAAATACTTGATGACACCAATTATCACTGTTTCCCATAAAGCATCTTGTAAGACCTGATGGACAAGGAAAGTGACAGTGATAGTCCTTTTGAAATAATTCTTCTCTTACATTTAAAATATTATTAAAACTTTCTTTTGTTCCTGGTTCAAGGAAAAATACTATTTCAGGATCAAGTTCGTTTCGAATTCGTTTAAATAGTGAAGGTCCTATTTCATTCAGAGAGTTACCAAAGAATAATATTTTCTTTTTAGAATTATCTTTAGGAGGTTCAGAAGAAAGAGAAAGACTCTCCTTATTGACTCCATATTTAAAAAGTAATTTGGAAGCCTGTTTAAGCATCAATTCAGAGGCATCAACCCCATAATAATTCCCTTTAAACTCCGGAATCTGTAAATGATGGGCAAGAATATATGTTCCCGGACCTGTACCAAAATCAATAAAGTCATATTCCTGAAATAAGTTTTTTAGCTTCTCAGAAAGTTGGGCAAAAACAAATGAGAATTTAGGAACATTAGTTGTGAGGTAAAAGGTCGTATAAGCCGAGACCATCTTTTGATCTAAGCAATACTGATCTATTTTATCTCTTTCAACAGTGAAATTATTTTTAATTTGTTTAATAAGCTTTATTAGTTCAGATTCTTTTCGAATAGGCTCAACTAAACTTTCTTTAATAAGATCGAGATCAAGCTCCAAGTTAGTTTCTGTTGGAAAGGTCTATGAACTCCCTTTGAGTATATCCAGTATAAATTTGTCTTGGTCTAGCTATTTTGGTGAAGTCACTTGTTCTCATTTCTTTCCATTGGGCCAACCAACCAGGAATACGACCTAATACAAACATAGCGGTAAACATATTCGTCGGAATGCCTAAAGCTTGATAAATTATTCCTGAATAAAAATCAACGTTAGGATAGAGGTTTCTTGATTTAAAATATTCATCCCTTAAAGCTTCTTCTTCTAAACCTTTCGCAATATCAAGTAATGGATCTTTAACACCTAATCGAGTGAGAATTGTGTCACACGCACCTTTGATGATTTTAGCTCTTGGGTCGAAACTTTTATAAACTCTATGTCCAAACCCCATTAATCTAAATGAATCATTTTTATCTTTTGCTTTTTGGATATATTTTTTATGATCACCACCACCATCTTTAATCTCATTGAGCATTTCTAAGACAGCTTGATTGGCCCCTCCATGCAGTTGTCCCCATAAGGCATTGATACCACCAGAGACAGATGCAAAAACATTTGCCAATGAGGAACCAACTACCCTTACTGTTGAAGCAGAACAGTTTTGCTCATGATCGGCGTGAAGAATAAGAAGAACATCAAGTGCTTTAGAAATTTCAGGATCTGTAACATAGTCACCTCCAGCAAACATCATATTGAGAAAATCTGCTGCATAACCAAGCTCAGGATTAGAACCTATTGGATCAAGACCCTGCGTTCTTCTATAAAAATATGAAATGATAATTTTTGTCTGCGCTAACATTTGCGCCATACATCGATCAATATCTTCATCTGATAGATTTGGATTCAAAAGGTCCGGATAAAAGCTTGAAAGAGCAGAAGTAACTGAAGAAGCAACCCCCATTGGATGAGCATTTTTTGGAAAATGATCAAGCATTTTACAAATACCATGGGGCAAGGTTGCAAGATTTGCGACCTTACGTTCGTAGTTTTTTAATTGTATTGTATTTGGCAACTCACCATAACCAAGTAGATAAGAAACCTCCATAAATCTTGAACGTTCAGAAAGTTGTTCTATAGGGTAACCTCTATATCTTAATATGCCCTGCTCGCCGTTTAAAAATGTTATTGCCGAACGACATGAGCCAGTGTTAGCGAATCCATTGTCGAGAGTAATATGACCTGTTGTCCCACGAAGCTTACTAATATCAATGGCCTTTTCACCTTCTGACCCCTCAATGATTGGAAACTCATGAGTTTGTCCTTCGAGTTCAATTTTAGCCACTTTAGTCATTCAATGCTCCTTAGTATTTTATAAAGAATTTTAATTAAAAAGATAAATAATAATCTACACTGAAACAATGTTTAGAGCAAAAACAATGCGTCTAAGAATTTATTACCTTAGCTCCAGAATTCGGGACTTTGTTGCCAAGCAATAATAGTTGCTTTTTCATCTGACTGAATAAGTTTTAAACTTTCCGCACTCTCAATAATATTTTGGAAATCAGTTAATGAATAAAGAGACAAACTTAATTCTTCTAATCTCTTCTTAGCGTTGATCATTTTATAATCTACGATGGAAAGACAGGCAATGGCATTCAAGCCCGCTTCTCTAATTCCAACTACAGCTTCCTCTAAACTTTTTCCCTGATTAACGAGGTCCTCTATGAGTAAAGTTTTTTCATTTGGTCGATAATAACCCTCTACTTGATTTCTTTGCCCATGGGCCTTTGGTTTAGATCTTACGTATATAAAAGGTTTATTTAGCCGTTCAGCAATGAGTGCAGCAAATGGTATACCAGCGGTTGCAAGACCACATAAGCTATCAAATTCTAAATTTAGTTTTTTTATTAATTTAATAAATGCATCAATTATTTGAGACCTTTCTTCAACATGTGCCAATATTTTTCTATTATCGCAATACATTGGACCTTTGAGTCCCGAAGCGTAGGTGAAAGGACTTTTTGGTCTTACTCTCAAACAGTCCTTTTGTAGAAGAATTTTAGCAATTGTTAGCTTATCCATGGTGATGTCTTTTGTTGATAGTTAATTTATTGTATGCTTTTCTTTATGATTGAGAAAGGTTCTCCATTTATAAGTGTTATCATCCCTACTTTTAATGAAGAGAGCAATCCCTATTACTTAAAAAGCCTAAAATCTTTATCAGAAATTTCAGATTTAGAATTAATCATAGTCGATAGGTCTAGCCAAGATAAAACACAGGCTTGGGCCAGAGAATTTTCGGCCTTGGTTTTAATGTCAACTCAAAACTCAAGGGCGGGAAGATTGAATGAAGGAATCTCTGCTGCAAAAGGAAAAGTGATACTCCTTCACCACCCCAGATCTATTATTGAAATTAATTTCGTTGATTTAATAAAAAAAAATTACAAAAACCTCTCATGGGGAGGACTTACACATGTCTTTGATCATTCTCATTACTTCTATAAATTTACATCTTGGTATTCTAATACTATTCGCGGGAAATTTAATCAGATCCTATATTTAGACCATTGTATTTTCTTTCGTGCAGATATATTCACAAAAGAAGAGTTAGATCAAGGCCTAGTTCCAGTAGTTGATATTTTTGAAGACACCTTACTAAGTTACAGATTGCAAAATAAAGGTGACATCACAATTCTTCCTTCTAGAAGTTGGACAAGCCCTATCCGATTTCAAAATAACGGAATATTGAGACAGGCCTTGCTCAACCAATCGTTGAAACTTGCCTTTTATGTTAACGTCTCACCATGCGTCATTAATCGTATTTATGAGAAAAATTTATCTTTGAACTCTCATTATTCTATTAAGAACACTGATTCAGTATCTTGAAACTACCGTAAATTCATAATTTTTTATAAAAAGAGACAGTGCGTCTTGTTAATACCTGACAGGAATCCTAGCGTTCTATATGCAATATTTCTCTATAAGTATTTTACTAAGTTAAAGGATTAACAAATGAATAAAAGACTACTTATTTTAGGCCTTCTTTTTGGTTTAATATCTGGCCCATTATTTTCTACAGAAGATGGTTCTGAAGCATGGTCGGGACAAATTCTTTCAAGACTTCTAGAAGACGTAGGCGATGAGTTAGATCAACAAGCACAGAAGTTAACTTCATCTATTTTTGAGCTTATAACCGATATTGAACTTTACGAGTTTAACCAAAATGATTTTTCTGTTGGATTTGAAATTCAAAGAAAAGTTTTTGATAACCATAATATTATTAACTCTTTTACAGTTATTGATAGTTTTAGAATTCCTATTGGCCTCCCAGTACCAATACTGTCTAACACAATTTCGGGAGGAATAGGAAATGTCCGACTACATTTAGGTACAACATTAACTGTAAGCTCAATGAATATCCGTCAGGTTCTTCCCTCTGATGTCGCTAATCTAGATAGGCTGAGCACTCAGAATGAAATAAATGACGTTATTTCTCATATCAAAGATGATGAAAGTTTTTCTATTGATCACAAAGACCCATATGCAATATCAGAAGACGAATTAACTCAAGAAGATAAAGATATTCAAGCTCAAACAGAAAAACTTTTTAAGTGGAAAACAGAAAACGTCTTAAGAAGAGCTCGTTATTCCCATATTTTCAATTTATTGACTCAGCCATTTAAACTTCCTCTTACAAATAGGGCCTTAAGAAAAATGGATGTTGGTGAAATTTCGTCATACAAATTAGCGGGTTCAGTTCAATTAGGAGCAACTGTTGGATTTTCAGGTATTGATCTCTTAGGTCCCGCAAATGTTATTGCAGGACTCGGATTAACAACTTACCTGCACGGTGATTTTAAAATATCAGTTCTTAAAGAAAGTGAAACAAAAGTCCATTTAAAACTGACCAAGGGAAAAACAAAAGGGTTTGCTGGAAATATTGGAATCGGATCAAAAGATGTGGTTATCTTTGGCGGGTTCATGATTGCAGGAAAAGAGATTGGAGAACTCAAGCAAACAATTATACCTTTTAATCTAAGAGTTCATAAATCAATGGCGAAATCGTTCGATATTGGTTATCGATATGACTTAACAAACAAAAGAGCCAAGAAGGCCTATTTCAAGGCAGTATTTGGAAAATTAAAAGATTCAGAATCCCTTGCATTAAAAAAGGATGGTGTTACAAAAGTTTATACACGAGATCAAGTTACCAATACACAAAGTCGGAACCATTCAATTAAATTATCTTACCTTTATCAACGAGGCCACGACACGACTACCTCAACATCAAGCGCAACAATAACACTTGATGGAAAAGATCATCATATCTTCCAAGCAATCAACTCAAATTCTCGAGGCTACTCTACAATATGGGGCGGAAGAGAATCGAGGAGATATAACTTTGTAACGACTATAGATGATGAAGTTAGAAGAAGAGACGATGAGAAAGGTATACTTTTAAAAGTTGAGGGTTCATTCAACGATAAGCATACTTCAGCAAAAGAAATGCGGAGCTATATCTCTGAAGTTGTAACCATGACTGGAATTGAAGACTTCCTTGTTAAATTTCCGAACTTTGATCCTAATATTGATTGCGAAGCATTGAAGATGGAGTTGCCCGAAAATAACGATTGTACAAGGCAAATAAAAAAAGCGCGCTATGGAAAGTCAGAATTTTACTACAGGCTAAACTTTACAAAAAAACAAGTAGAGAAGTTCGCTTACTATGATGATGATAAGATGTGGAATATTTTAGAAACAGCATATGGAATAAAAAATTCTGCCTGGTCTACAGCAGGCAGAAGAATGAAAAGAACATTCTTGAATGTATGGGCCAATATACTAAACGGTCCTCTGGCCCTATTTGATGTGAATTTATCTTCAGGATCGAAACTTCCATCCGCGAGAAGGTTTTTAAAGAATTGGAGATCTTTGAAAACGATTAAAGATTCTGAAAAGTTAAGTAAGAAAATAGCAAAATTATTTAATACAAAGAAATACAGTTTCCAATTTCTAAAGGCCATCAAGTTGACACTTGAAAATGAAAAGATTGCTTATTTCGTTACAGCAAAGGCGAAGAAGTTATTTGGTTCAATTTCACGTTCTGGAGAAGTTGTTGAAGACTTAGATACAGTCACAACTCGAGCTGCTAACTTAATAGATTTTGACAGAAATGGATCGCAAGCAAACTTCAACTCTAATGCTATTGTGGAAGGATTCAATGCTATTCAAAAATCAAATAAAGAAATTGTCATTACTTTTGCACTAAAGAAAGTTCCAAGATTTCTTTTCTTTAGAGTTGATAGAACTTCTAGTTGGCGAAGATTCAAACATCTTGGAAAATTCATTTTAAGCAATAAAAATGGAAGATTTGTAAAAGGTGAAAATAAAATCACCATTAAAATTGATGGGACAGACGAAATTTCAAAAAAAGTTGCCACAAAAATCTTTGAATCGAAGGTTGTGACTTTCCTTGCGGCAGTCACCTATGAAGATGCGGCCTGGGGTAGAGTTTCATCAAAAAGACTAAGAATTAGAAATGTGGATGATGACCAATCCAGTAACACCCAAGACGATAGCATCGTCCTAAATAGATAAACAAAGGCATCAAGAACACTTCTATCAAAGAACCGGTCCTGAGTCGTAACTACCTGTAATTACTATACTCCATTTCATCAATTATTATAAACATTTCATATCAACACCATTTTAAAAGCTTTATTTAATAAACCAGGATATAACGCGGCATGCCAAACCTTCGTCTATTCTATTCTATTGTTGTCATTTTTATCCTGAGCGGTTCTATTTCACTCAATCTCTGGGCCCAATCAGTGGACTTAGGTTCAGATAACTTACCCAACACAGTTAGCTGGTCTGGTGAAATTTTAGATCAATTAATAAGCGACTTGGGTGACGAGTTTGACGATCAAGGAGAGAGGCTTACAGCTACAATTTTTGAATCACTTACAGATATTGAAATTTATGAATTTGAAAAAGATGATTTTAAGCTAGGTTTTGAGATTCAAAGAAAAGTATTTGATAACCACGACATTACAAATACATTTACAGTTATAGATTTTTTTAGAGTACCACTTAGTCTACCTGTACCACTTCTTAGTGAAGGAATTTCAGCTAACGTTGGTAACCTTGGTATCCATCTTGGAGCTAATCTATCTGTTAGCTCAATGAATATTCGTCAAGTATTACCAAA
>JABGXW010000078.1 GCA_018675575.1 Bacteriovoracaceae bacterium
AATGTTCTTTTATTCATGTTGTAACCTATGCTAGGATGCACATCGTATTACGTCAAAATTAAAGGTTAATGAGTGGCAGCAAAAATAGCGCTGGGAATAGAGACAAGCTGCGATGATACATCTCTCGCTATTCTACAGGGGGATCCCGATAATTTATCACAGCGTCCGAAAGTTTTGGCTCATCATAGCTTCTCACAAATTGAGATTTTAAAAAAATGGGGAGGAGTTGTTCCTGAAATTGCTGCCAGAAACCATCTCTATAAATTAGTACCGCTCCTAAAAGAAGTATTAAGGACTGCAAAATTAGAAATAGAAGAAATTGATTTAATTGGTGTAACTACAGAGCCTGGACTTTTAGGTCCATTATTGACTGGATTAAATACCGCCAAAACAATTGCTCTTAGAACTGAGACGCCAATTGTTCCAATCAATCACCTCTATGCCCACTTAGAAGCGATCTTTATTAGTGATGAGGTTTCCTATCCTTATTTAGGCCTTCTCATTTCTGGCGGGCATACTATGTATCTCTATGTTGAAAGTCCGAAAAGATTAGAAGTACTTGGCTCAACAATAGACGATGCTGCAGGTGAAGCTTTTGACAAAGGTGGGAAACAACTAGGACTGCCTTATCCTGCTGGCCGAGATATAGATAAACTTGCAAAAAAAGGCAATAAAGACGCTTATCATTTTCCTATCGGTCTCAAAAGCTCTGCTGATTGTAATTTCAGTTTTTCTGGTTTGAAAACCTCATTAAGAACTTTTATCGAAAAACAAGAGTCTCAAAATTTAAAATATGATTTAAATGATGTCTGCGCATCTTACCAAGAGGCCATTTCCAATGCTCTTAAATTAAAACTTAATTATGCGCTTAAAATGGTCAAAGAAAAGACCGGAAAGAACTCTCTTCCGCTTGTGGTTGGAGGAGGGGTTGCATGCAATTCTCGAATTAGAGAAGTGTTAACCGAAGTTCATAGTGAAGTTTATTTTGTTAAGCCGGAGTATTGTACCGACAACGGTGCGATGATAGCTAATTATACTTTGAGAACAGCAGATTCAAAAATAGATTTTCCTGACTGTCTCTATATAGATGCCCGTGGAAAATTTGTAGATAAGAAAAAACTTATGGATTTATATAAATGCAAGGGAGAGCATGTCTAATTTACCTTTCGCAGATAAAAAACTTGGACAGCATTTTCTACGTGATCAACGTGTTATCGATCAGATTGTTACGGATCACGCTTTGAATGCAAAATTTATTTTAGAAGTTGGTCCAGGACCAGGAATTTTAACAAAATTTCTTTGCATGCATAAAAAGCCAATTCAAGTCTTAGAAAAAGATTCACGAATGGTTGAATATCTACGAGAATTTTTATCTGGCGATCAAATGCTGATTACAGATGCATTAGAAGTAGATCTCAATTCTTATCTGATGCAATTGACTTGGGATGAAGACGTATGGCTCGTTTCAAATCTCCCTTACAACGTGGGAGTCCCTCTTCTGATTAATTTTATCCAAGCTATTCCAGTACGATATATGACTTTGATGTTTCAAAAAGAAGTTGGTGAAAAAGTTCTAGATATTTCAGGATGCAAGAACTCTATGGGGTCATTAATGGCACTTACTCAAAACTATTTTGATGTAAAGTTTAAATGTCCTGTTATGCCAGATGCTTTTGTCCCTCCGCCTAAAGTTGACTCTGTTGTTATCAGTTTGAAAAGAAAAGAAATTCCAGAAATCCCACTTTCAGAATTTAGATCATATGAGAAATTTTTGAGGAAATTATTTGCTCATAAAAGAAAGCAAGTTGGATCTGTTCTTAAAAATAATTATGAAAAAGAAGAGATGGAAGCGGCTTTTGAAAAAGTAGGACTTGATAGAACTAAGAGGGCCGAATTTTTTACTCTCTCTCAAGTTCAAGATTTATATAAATTACTTACGCAAGGATCAATATGAAAAGAATTATCTGTCTATTTATGATATTAACCTCTCTCTCGGCTTGGGCCAGTTTTCCTGAGTTTTTTGGATCATCTATATTAAATACAGGTCTTGGTGGGCAAGGATCTCATTCATCAAAGAATGCTGGTAACAATTACTACGCTCCTGCTATTTTGGCCTGGTCAAAAGATGTTAATATTTCAACTGCTGTTTCCATAGTCACCCATAATTTTAATGACATCACAAATGTGGTTGTAGAAAACCCTCTGAACACCTTTCCGTCCGCCACTACCTTTGGATCTGTTTCGACTGATTATGAATCAGTTCAAACCGCATCCATAAATCTTGCCTTACCGGTGAAAACCTATGGAACTTTTGCACTTTCACTTTTTCTTCCAATTGGAAGTATTATGGAAACAAATTCTGGTGATGCGTACCTTCCTGAATATGTCCTCTATCGAGCTCGTTATAAGAGAATCTCGACCCATGTTAATTATGCTTTCACACTTTTTGATGACTTTGCTATGTCGGTTGGAATGCATATGGGCTTTGAAGCAGGAGCTAATATTCATACAAATGCCTCATTGCAGGGATCGACATATGGATCTTCAGCTAATGCGAAAACCCAAGCTGACCCCGCTATTGCTGGAATTTTATCAACTGCTTATAGACTAGGAGATCATCAATTTACCGCCACTTTTCAACAAGAATTAAAAAATAATCTTCAATCAGTAGCGACCGGGTTGACAGCTAATCCCCCCGTCGCTTTTGATATAACAATCGAAACGATGATTTATTATGATCCACATATCTTTAGATTGGGTTATCAATCTAAGACTTGGTTTGGAGAATGGGCCTTGTCCGCTGAATATCAAATCTGGGATGGCTATAAAACCCCCATCGTTAGAATCATAAACAATTCAGGGTCAATTATAAAATCTGATGATTTTGAATCCGTTTCTGTTCGAAATATCTTAGTTCCAAAAGCGGGATTAAAATTTGATTTAACAGATGACATGAATTTCTCATTAGGTGCTAAATACAAACCTGCTATCTTTGATCATTCTTTCAATGGTTCAGGAAACTCTTTAGATCTTGGAAGTATGACAGTATCCGGTGGTATTGGTTATAATATGAACCTGTTTGGAACACCGATAGAATTAGGAGGAGCAGTTCAACATCACCTTCTACTAGAAGAAACTATCGTAAAAACAAACCTCTTAGAAAATGGTGCTGCCGGGTCAAAAATCGGGGCCCCCGGGTTTACTGCAGGTGGATCAATTACTGTCTTTAGTCTCGGAGTTAATGTAAAATTATAATATGGGAATAAAAATAATAGCCAAAAATAAACGAGCTTTTTTTGATTACTTCGTCACTGAGAAGTATGAGGCAGGGCTCGAACTTCAAGGAACTGAAGTGAAATCTCTTAGGGACGGAAAAGTCTCTATCGCTGAGGCTTATGTCTCGATAAATAATTCGATGGAAGCCTTTGTTACCAATATCAATATCCCTCATTACGAATTCGGAAACATTAATAATCACGATGAAACTAGAAAACGAAAACTTCTGCTTCATAAAAAAGAAATCGAAGAAATCTATCATCTTATGAAAACCCAACGCATGACTATTGTTTGCACAATGATTTATTTCAAAGGATCTCGTGTGAAACTTGAGATTGGTCTAGGAAAAGGGAAGAAGCAGCATGATAAGCGTGCAGACCAGAAAGAGAAAGATATTAAACGGAAGTTACAAAGCCGAGATTACGAATAGGTTATTATAAGTCTAAGCTCCTGCCCAATACCAAACAATGCCTATATAACAAACACAAAAAAGAACGCCCGAAATCCGAGTAAAGTTTTTCTTCATAGCTGAAAGAATAAATAGATAAAGTGCAGCCCCGCCAATAATTAAGAGTTCTATCTTATAATCCCTTCCATATGTTATCTTATATGGATAGATACTAGTCATAACAAAGGCCACATTAAAAATATTGGAACCAATAATATTACCAGTAATAAGATCCGTATTTTTCTTCTTATAGCAAGCAAGCATAGCAGTCATAAGTTCAGGAAATGAAGTTCCAAAAGCTAAAAAAACTGCAGAAATAACATAAGTAGAAATACCGAGAGATTTTCCAAGATTTGTACCGGAGTAAACAAGCAGATCTCCGCCTCCGTAAAGAAGAGCAAAGCCTAGAACAAGGAGAATTCCATCTATGAATTTAAGCTCTTTAACCTCTTCTACTGAATCAAGAGACTTGAGCTGTCTCTGCTTTCTCATTTTTGAAAAAGTTTTATAGAGATAGAAACAAAAGAAACCCAAAAGGCTAATTGCACTCCATAAAGTAAATTCTTTTTGAAGAAGTGTAATCGTTAAAAGACCTGTCAAGAAAATATGAAAAACGAGTTGATCAAAAATTTCTTTCCGCAGAATATGAAGAGTCACAAAGAGACCTGAAATACCCATTATCAGAAATAAATTTGCGATATTTGACCCGACAATATTGCCTAGGGCAATGGGAGATTCCCCACGCAAACAAGCGAGCTGTGAAACAAAAAATTCTGGTAGAGATGTTCCGAATCCTACAATTAGGAGGCCTATCACAAGTGGCGAGAGCCCAAAATAACGACCTATCTTTTCTCCTGACTCTAATGTGAACTCCGCTCCGTAATAGAGAACGGCCACCGCTAAAATTAAAAGAAAAACTTGCACGTACATGAACCATATCCGATACTTAAATAAATAAATAATATAAAGGTATTTTACCCATGAAAAACTACTATCTCAAGCTTTCGCATAAAAGATTCAAGACCTTAACAATTTTATTTATGGCCTTTGGCGACATTCTTCTTTGTAAGTGGCTCTGGATGCGTTTTATCGAGAATACCAAAGTGAACATGTATATTGACCTTGCAATGAAGAATTTAAACGCTTCAGGAAAATTTGATATTAGTCTGATGCCACCTGATTATGCCGAACAAATATTAAACGTCATGAAAAAATCTCTATTAATTATGTTTGCATTTATCATAATTATTCATATCATTAATTATTATTCATTTTGGTTAGATAAAGTCATTGCTTATTATTATCTACGAATGATTGCCTGGAGTGGGGCCTTTGGTGCATTTCTAATTGGTACTCAGAGCCTTGAGCTGGGTATTGTGGGTTATGCTATACTTTTACTTTCTTTTATGTATCTATTTTGTGCCCTCGGATTCATATACCATCCTACAAAAAAAGCGCAATAGAACTAATAGTCTTCTTGCCTTTTTGGACAGGCAACTTTCTTAAGTCCTTTTGAAAAGATTTCCATATTGAGCTGTTTCCCCTTGTACCACTCTGGAGATTGGTCTGGGTCATGGCAATCCATACATTTTTCTTGCATTTTTTGAGTCATAGCTTTTGAAGAAATCTTCACATAACCACTGGGTTCAAATGGATGTTCTGTATGCTGTTCGTGACAATTTAAGCATTGCACTGAAGAGAAATTATGTACAATATCCATAGTGTTTTCTAGCTCCTGTATTTTATTAGCATGGGCATGAAGAATTTTAGGTGATAAGTTCCGAACAGACTTTATATTTCCAAATGCTTTACGAAGTGAATTTACATAGGATTTGTATTGTTTATCTTGTGAAATATTTTTCTTTTTGTCGTCTTTCAAAGAACTAGAAATACTAATCAAATCGACTGCCTTTGAAAAACCTTTCTTATCTTTGATACCTACCGAATGACATTTTATACATGCAAGGTTGAACTCTTCTTTATTATTAACAAGAGTAACAAAGGCCAAGGCATGGGCAGTTGACTTCCACTTTTTACCTTGATCATCATGACAATCAATACAGCTAGAAGCAGTACTCATTTTTTCTTCCGTAGTTCCTTGAAATGTAGACCGTGCTTGCTCATTCGCCTGTAATTTTGTTAATTGGGCCTTGTGCTGATCAATGAATACAAAATAAGGATTTGGATTAAGTAACTTGCCTTTATCTTGTCTTACTTCATGAATTTTATACTTATCATCTTTCTTATTTGTTTTAAGTGAAAATTTTATTTCACCCATATAATGATTTCTTGAGAGAACCTGAACTAGCTGAGTGCTGCCTTCTTCATTAGGAATATTAGTAAAAGATTGAGAATGTGCCCCAATGATCCAATCGATAAAGGGGTAGCTTTTTGCGAAGTTCTTATCTGGCTCCATTCCTGCATTTGAAACTACAACGAGACGGTGAAAGGGAGATTTTTCGTCATATCCATTATCTTTCATTTCTTGAACAACGGCCTTAAATGCTACATCAATAGGAGTAAAGAGATATTGAAATTGAGTAGGGAGAACAATAGGGTCAACTAGTCCTGTTATAAAAATAACCTGTGGCCCTTTATTAATTTTTATCCATGTCTTATGTGGGAAAGATTGGGTTTTTTTTAAGTTCGCGACAAGCATTTGAATTCCAGACTCAACGAGGATTTCTTTTAGAAAATTTTCTCCCGCTGCAAAATCCTGATCACCAGGTACGAAATATTTTAATCCTAATTGAGCAAGACCTTTTGCTAAATTCTTGGCGGCAAAAGTTAGAGAGTCTTTAAGGGAAGAAGGAAGAGTAGAGGATGGGAAAAATGTGTCTCCTGCATCGACGTAAAGAAGTTCTTGAACTTGTTTTAATTCATGAATCACTCCAGCAACATGAGGAAGACCCCCAAGTGGAAAATGTCTGCATCCACAAGGATGAGTTTCTCCATTTATATTTCCAGAAAATGCAATTCCCAAATAATCATTTTCAACATTAATAATATGATATGGCTCATCATCGATTATTTTAATAAAATCACTGCAGGAGTAAGCAGCTAAACATGCTGCTAATATAAGGAGTAATTTCTTCCAGCTGAAAATCTTCATTTAAAATCCATTTATCAAACTATAGCTTTTTTAAGATTGCTTTCGCTTCCTTGACTTGTTTTGCTTTTGGATAGCGTTTGATTAATTCTTCTAAGGTTTGTTTTGATTCAGGTTTTCTTTTAAGTCGATTAAATGCCTTGGCCATATACAACAATCCATTTGCATTATAAATAGCTTTAGGATATTCGGTAAAAAGTTGAGAGAAATAAATGAGGGCATCCTCATTCTTCTTTTTAATATAATGAATCATTCCAAGGTTATGATAGATTCTTGCTCTTTTATTCCCTTTAATCTTTTTATCTTTTAACATTTTGATAAATATTGGGCGCACTTTTGTATAATATTTTTTCTTATACAATTCCATCGCAGAATTGTAACCGGTCTTTTTTTTTGATTTCTTCTTTGCTATCTTTTTATTTTTTTTCGTTGAAGCCTTTGATAGAGTTTTTAAAACTTTATCAAGAAATGCTCTTTGGTCTTTTATTTGTGCTCTTGCAGATTCTAAATTCTCTTGAAGCATCTTATTTGATTCTTCAATATAAACGATTCTATCTTCTAAGTGCTTAATGGAGACTTTCAATGATTCTTTTTGACCATGCGTAGACTCATCTAGTGAACCTTGAAGTTTCGCAATTTGCTCTTGAAGTTCTTGAATCTTGATAAGGTTTTCACCTGAGTGTTGCTGACCCTGTACCATTTGTAGAGATAAACTATCTACTTGCTGCTCTCTTTGAATTTCATCCTGAGTTTTACAAGAAGTTAAATTAAGACCTAGCAATATCAAGAGTAATGGTAATTTAAATTTGTTCATGATGATTAACCTTTATTTTTTAATTATAAATATTATAGCTTAAAGGTTTTCTAATGTCGCTTTTCTGATGGATACAAATTCTGCTCTTTCAGAAAAAGTTTTAGAGAGTATGGCGTATTGTTTAGCTTTGTTGAAATACTTTCTTCTGTAACTAGACTTTGCCTTGAGATAATAAAATTCAGCTTTTCTATAGAGGCCAGGGGCAAGGACTTGTGATTTTACTTCTCTTGCGGCTAAAAATGCTGCTTGAGATAACGCCATTTCTAGTTTGGGGCGTGTGGTAGCAATACCACACGCACTTAATATGAACAAAACAAGGATGATTGATGGCCATTGACCTTGCTTCATTTTAAAACCTACTTCGCAGTTACAACAAAGTTAGCTCTTCTGTTTTGTCCCCATGATGATTCGTCATGGCCAAAGGAAACTGGTCTACCTTTTCCAAAAGAGATTGTAGTTAATCTTCTTTCAGAAATACCCATTGTTGAAAGGTATCTTCTTACGGCACGTGCTCTTTGCTCACCTAGAGCTAAGTTATATTGAACTCCACCACGCTCATCACAATGACCTTCTACTTGAAGCTCAAGTCCTGAGTTTTCTTTCAATAAACTAGCGTTAGTTGAAAGAGCTTCTCGGGCAGCTGTAGAAAGAGTTGATGAATTATAATCAAAATAGATTGAACTTAAAGATCCTGCTTTACCTGAATCAGAGTCTGCATTTAATTCGATTGATCCATAATCGACTGCATTTGCGCCAACATTTGTTTCGTCGCCATTTACCCCTTTTTTCTTTGTACTACCACAGCCACTAAGAGCGAGAGCAGTAACTAGTAAAGATGATAAAACGACTGAACGTAGTCTAAGTGTCATTGATGTTCTCCTTTAAAGAATATATTAATTTACGATTAAATTGTTCATTTAAATTAATCACATATAGAATAAATCTCCTATCTAGGATAATCAAGCATATGAAATCACGAATCTGTATTTATTTGATATTATTTTTACTTTTGAGCCTTGACGCGCCGAGTTCCCTTGCCTCGATTACCTCTGAAACCAGTGATAGTACTTGGTTAACTAAGAATATTGAGTTTCAAACAGGCAGAGGCAAATTCAAGGCGGAAATCCACTTTGAGAAAGAAAATATTGCCTTTACCCAGAGGGTCATTGAGGTTTTATACAAAGACGCTCCGAAGGTATTAAAGTATTTTGCCCATGTGCCTTCATGGACGATACATTTTATTGTCGAAGATAGTGATACTGCTAACGGTTCTGCCACAGTTTTTCCCACGAATATAATCAAATTGAATAATCACCCTCCTGTAGGGACAGACTATTTACACACCATGGAGGATTGGATTCAAGGACTCGTGCTACATGAATTGGCCCATATCATTCATATGGACCAAACCCGAGGAATCATTGGGGCACTTGTTTATGTGTTCGGTTCATACGGAAAGTGGACAGGAATCACTCCCCGTTGGTTTACAGAAGGTATCGCAACTTGGACTGAATCAGAATTTACAGACGCAGGAAGGCTTAGATCAAAAATGATGGACTTCGAAATCCGATCTAAGTTTTTAGATAAATCTTTTTGTCAGACAATTGATTGTCTTGATGAGCCAGGAGTCTATCCCCATGGTCGTACTTCCTATTGGTTAGGCTCGCGTTTTTTGGCCTTCTTAGAAAAAAAGAAGCGCGGTACAATTAAATGTCTGATTATCGAAAACTCAGATAATATTCCTTTTATGTTAAATTCTGCGTTCACTCAATGCGCAGGAGCTGATGCTCCAAAGCTTTTTAAGATATTTAGAAAATCAATTGTTAAAAAAGCTATTAAAAGCTATAAAAAATTAAAGAAAGTAAAATTTGTACAAAAAGAATTACAAAAGTTTCGATTGCCGAGAAATGGAAAGGTGATTAATTGGCAAGGTGGTTATCAGATCTTAGGTGATAGTTTAGCTTCTGTTGTAATTGAAGATAAAAAATCTTATTTTGAGTTTTATAATTTAGACAATAAAAATAAAGTTCAGCTTTCTCATCCAGACATTCCAATTAGGGTTGAAGAGCAATCTCCTTTTTCTCAGCAATCAAGAGAATATCTTCTAGGTTTAACAAAGGCTACATCTTCTTTTTCAAGAGTTTGGACAATATTTAATTTTAGAAAAAAATCTTATGTGGATGTGACATTTGATAAATCTGCATCCTATGCCTTTCTATTGGCCAAAAATGAATTTCTCTACCTCAATTACGAAAGTGATAAATGGAATGTCTATCACCGTTTAAATGACAAAGAAGAATTGTATTATTCATACAATTCTCTTGATGAAATTTTTAATCCGAAACTGATAGATCGCTATGGGAAGATATGGTTGGCTACTACTATCTACCACTCTAAACTTAAAGGAACCAACAAAGAATTTACCTACGAAGCTTTAGAGATAAATCCAAATTCAAAAATAAAAGAGAAGTCGACAGAATTGCTGTATTTCCAAAGATCAAAATTTAATTTTGCAGGTTCTTGTGGAGCCAATGACATTTTTTATTCTAAGGGAACAATGTCCTTGTCTCACCCAAAGGATCTTAAATGGAATAAGGGATCTCAAATTGTTGAACATTATAAAATTCCGTTTCTTAAGAATGTATCCCAAATCAAATTAACAAGTGATAAAGCAACTGTCTTGATTGACTCGGATCCTCATCATATTTATCTCTATAATGACATTTGTGACACGCTTATAAAAAAAATAAGAAGAGCAAAATTACTTTCAAAAACAAGCCATACAAAAACTAACGCCATTTCAATACCAAAAGATATAGAGATAAATTATTCTACCTATGATAATTATCCTAATCTTGATCAATTTTTACCTCACTATTGGACCTTCCTTTGGACCGCTGGAGATAATATTGATCTCTTTTCAGCTGCAACTTCTTTATCTGATCCAAAGCGTAGACATGTTATTGGATTAAATTATAACTTTTACTCTGGAATTAATAAATCCGCTCCGATTGTGGGCTATGGCTATCGTATGGACGATTTTGGATTTGCGTTGTCCTATGGTGAATCTTATTCAAAATCAAGCTTTAGTACAAATACAAATTCTAATAAATACAAAAACGCAGTCTTAAGTTATAGCTTAACTTTAGGGAGCTTCTCTTATACTCCCATTATTTCTTACGATGATAGTACGATTTCTGATTTTCAATCAGATAGAAAAAATACCACATTAGAATTCTCTCAATTATTAGCCTACTCGACCAAAAAATATTACAGTTTTTTACAAAAATTCAGTATGAATTATAGTATTTTCAATGTTGAATCGAATCGATCAAATAGTTATTTAGGCCATAAAGCAAAACTTAAAATGAATCTTAGGTTTTCGAGAAACTTTTATTCAAAGCTTAAAACAACATATGGAAAATTAGATAAAAAGGGTCTCAAATCTGGTTTCCTCTATGGTGGAGGATATGAAAGTTATGGGCTATCAAGATATCATGAATTTTATGGAATCTCCTATAGCGATGCCTTGGGTAATGAAATTACAACTGCAAAAGCAGAACTTGGTGCGAGACTCTTTGAGCCCTATACTGGCTTTGGGAGTTTATTTCCTCTTTATTTTAAAGAAATACATGCTCTCGCGGGAGTTAATTTTCTAAAAACAGATTATATCTTCTTAGATAATTCTTTATTTTTTCGGGAGAGTTTGACATCAATGTATGCCGGATTAAAATTTAAAATGACCATGGCATATTCAGTTCCAATTTCTTTAGATTTGATTTACGCACAAGTTAATTCTCCCTCTGGCTTAACTGTTTGTCAGACCTTATTTTCAATATCAGGGGGGGGGATTTGGCCGTAGAGTTAATGCCTCCAAATCTTTTATTGCTTGATCTTCTCAATTATTTGTCTTCCACAGAAATTTTAAAAAATTTAGAACTAGAGCAAAGTGAAAACCTTTTTCTTTTGGGGATGGGCAAAGCTGCTCCAGCTCTTTGTGTTGCTCTTAAAAAAAAATACAAATTCAACGAATCGCTGGTTTTGGGGAATGATATCGGAGGGCATCCTTATATGAATCAAGGGAGTTTATTGAATGGTCAAAGGCTTAGTGAATTTGTAAAACGTATTCCCAAAGAAGCTCATCTTGTTGTTGCATTAACTGGAGGTGCTTCCGCGATGGTAGATATTATTCATCCTTATTTTAAAAATTTAACCAGCGAATATTTTGAAATTCAAAAAGAAATAGTTCTTGCCGGAATCTCAATTGAGCAGATGAATAAAATGAGAAAGTCTCTCTCTCAATTAAAAAATGGAGGACTCTTCAAATTCTCTGGCACTCAATCTATAGAAACGATTGTAATCTCAGATACACCAGAAAAAAATCTTTCCGATGTGGGATCTGGCCCAACAGTTTATTCTCAGTTGAACTTGGAGGAGCTTAGAGAAATAGGAAAAATAGTTTTAGATGAAAAGCTTTGTAAGTTATACTTTGATTATCTAAATCTTCATGAAAAAGAACTCGTCCGTGATGTTAGACATCATACATTTAAAGTTATTGCCGATTATTCTATCGCTTGTAAAAAAATGAAAGAATATCAATGGCATAAAAATTTGAATATACTTTTAGATCCCTTGAGTCTTTCCTTAAATGAAGGAGTAGAGTTTTTAATTTCTAAGTCGAGAGGGAGTTGGGTTTTTTCAGGAGGAGAATTTACCGTAAAAGTTAAGTCTAGAGAGCATGGACAGGGAGGGAGAAATCAACATCTTGTACTTGAGTTTGCTCGTAGAATCTTTTTTTTGAACGAATTAGAACTTAATGAAAAACAATTAAAACAATGTTATATCGTTAGTATCGGTTCTGATGGAATTGATGGAAATACAGAGGTAGCAGGAGCGTACTTCGACTTTTCAAGATTACAAAAGGCCAAAGAATTAGGGCTTGAACCAGAATCTTTCTTAGAATTATTTGATTCGCATACTTTTTTACAAAAAGTTGAGGCCTTAATTAAGACTGCTGCAACCGATACGAATATCATGGACCTGAGATTAAGTTTTATTCCAAATTAAATAATTAATTATAGGTTTCTCCAGAATTCAACCGTGATTTTAGTACTTTGCAGTTCTTTTATGAGTGATTCTGATATCGTCTACTGTGATGAAACAAAATGTAAACTTTATTTAAGTTTAGGCTGAAGTTTACCGATAAGTATCTAGAATTAATCAGAAAAGAGAATCATGAATGAAAAGATGGATACGAGATATTTTTAAATGCCTTGCTGTCTGGGGAATGATTATTTCTTTAAGTTCCATATCTTTTGCAGAAACAAAATATAAGCTTTTAAACATTAGACCTTCTAAAGGATCAAATCATCAAATATTAAAGTTTTTAAAAGAATTCAATGAAGCGAAAGTGGTAAGAGACCTAATTCCCTTAGTTGACAGATACTTAGAGAAGTCTAAAAATAAGACTTTTTTGAAAAATCACTTAAAACAATTTATGGCCTTAGAAGCTCCGCAAGTTCAGCTACAGGGAGATCTAATCACTTTGACATTTGTATCCCAGAAAAAGACATTAAAAATGCGTCTCAATCGTAATAATTCAAAACTTTATGTGAAAGGAAAGATCATTAACCTTGAGGGAATGAATTCTCAAACCTTAACGAGTAAACTTTCACAATTAAATTTAGTTTCATATAATTCTTCATTTTCGATAATTAATGAGGCCCATGCAGCGTTAGGCTTGGCCCTTCTTGCTGTCGCTGGAATAGCTGCATTAATTGTGGGTGCTTTAGGACTACTTTCTTCTTGGAGCAGGAAATCCTGTTTTAGTAAATTTGAAGATCTATTTAGAGGATTTGAAACAGCAGAGCTCAATTGCTTAAATGACAAGGCATCTGTTTTAGTAAGTCCAGGCTCTAAAAAGCTAACAGATACTTATCAGTATATTCAATCGATAAAAGAACAAATGAAACAGCAAAAAAGCTCTCATAAGGCCTGTCAAAATGAGGTCTCTGAACATTTTAAATATTTTAGTTTTTGGAGAAAGAAACCTTGCCTTTCAAAGGAGCCGGTAGGGCTTATGTGTGACAAAATGCAACAGTTAGAGGTTTGTTTACAAGAGTATGAAGATTTAAACGTAGAAGCTATTTCTGAAGAGAGGCTAAAGATTAAAATTCATCAGTTTAATGAAGGTAAAAAAAGAAAGAAAAGTGATCGAGGGCAGATGGGTAAAAATCAGTGAAATGAATTGGCCATATAATAAAACTAGAGTTTATGGGTTTTGTACGCCTCAAAAATGCGTTCTTTAACCACTTCTTTGTCAAATGGTTTGATTATATAATTAGAAGCGCCAGCTTCGATACATTCTACTACGACACCTTTATCTTGTTCAGTAGTCACGACTAGAAAAGGAACCTCTCCACCAAAATAATGACTTCTGACTGCCTTTAAAAATTCAAATCCACTCATGATTGGCATGTTGAGATCGGATATAATGAGATCGATATTTCTAAGGCTCTCTGTTTGTTCTAGAAAGCATGTCATTGCATCTTCACCGTTTGCTGCTTCTAATATGTTCTTAAATCCCATATCAATTAATATACCGATCAAGATAAATCTTACTGAATCCATATCATCTACAACTAAAACTTTCGCATCTGGGTCTAAATTGATATCGCTCATACCTATTGTTCCTTAAAATGTTTTCTCTGACATGTTACACATCAGTCGATTAATTCTTTCGGTTACGTTATTAATAATTGAAAAAAAGTAGTCTATTTCATTTTGATCTAAAATGTCTTTTTTTTTAATCTTTGATGCTGCGAGCATTAAGATAGCGAGTGGATTATTAATATCATGCCACAAAGTATCATCATGCAAAATTTCTTCTTTAATAAATTCTACTTCTTGAGAAAGTCCAAAGATAAAGATATTTTTATGCTCTGAGTCTCCATAGATTGGGACCAAAAGAAGCAACATTGGCCTATCTTTGATCAATGAATTCGTTTTCACACAGTATGGATGATAATCTTCAGAAATATTTGAATAATGAAGGTCTGCTAATTTCTTTTCTACGCCCAAGAAATCGATATTATTAAGGCTGCACTCTGTTTGTCCTAAAAATAGGCGCATCAGTTTCTTATTTGAAAGCTCAAACTTAAACAATTTATCAGAATTTATCAGACCTGCTGGTAAATTAAGCATATGTATTATGGATGAAAGTGGATGCAACTATATCACTCCTTAGGTTTTATTCTTTTTCTAAATCGTGTTGCGATTACGAGGGCATTTAGATAAATTCTTCGGCTAAAGTCATTATCAATGTCAATCTGAAAAATATTTTTCCCAAGCATTCCTTAGGATATTTTGTTCCATCATGACATTCATAGTCAAGCTTTATGATGTGATCAACCTTGGAAAAGAACCCGTCATAAGGGGATGAAAGTAAAATCGTATTTTTCTTGAAAGCATTTTACTCAGATATCTTTTGGCTTACGAACTTAGGGCCTCTGACTGAAAGCTTGGATTAAAGGATCAATTTTAGTATTAAA
Organism: Bacteriovoracaceae bacterium; assembly: GCA_018675575.1. Classification (GTDB taxonomy): domain Bacteria; phylum Bdellovibrionota; class Bacteriovoracia; order Bacteriovoracales; family Bacteriovoracaceae; genus M0603. Next base: position 15,198 of record JABGXW010000078.1, read on the forward strand.
AAACTTGAGAGCGAAACGAGGCTCGCTGAGGCAAACCCAATTCCTAAAGGTCCAAATCCAACTTTTTTAAATGAGGAAAAACGAGTATTCAGACCAACCGCGATGAGGGCCATTAAGATAAATAGTTTGGTAATCCAGTTACCATATTGAATGATTGGAATTCCTGTAATCTGTTGCACCCAGGTAAATAACCCAAGACTGTTTAGGACTGCAGCTATGATGAAGAGAACAATAAAGACTGGTAGTTTTATTTTTTTTAAGATAGAAATTTTTTTTTCTTGTTTTTCTTGTGTGTGATCACCATAAAATAAAGTTGCTGCAATAATGACAAATCCCATAAGTGCATTACGGGTAAGTTTGACAGTTGTAGCAATTTCTCCAGCAGAACTAGAGAAGGAAAACCCCGTGGCCACAACTTGAGAAGTGTCATTAACGGCAGTACCTGCCCAAGTTCCAAAGAATTGGTCATCTAGTCCTAAATATTGTCCAAGCAGAGGATAGAAAAATACTGCGACTGTTCCAAAGAAAGTATTTGTCGCTATAGCAAATGAGATTTCTTCATCTGAGGCCCCTATTGCCGGTCCTGTTGCAGAGATTGCGGTATTCCCACAGACAGCAGTTCCTATTCCAATAAGGGTTGCAAGTTTTGGTGGGGTCTTAGTTAGTTTTCCTAAAATATAAGTAAGAATTAGAGCTAAAGAGATTGTAAAGAGAATGAGGAGAAGAACATTTCCACCAATACTCGCAACTTTCATCAAAGAAATTTTTAATCCTAATAAAACAATTGCCGTTTTAAGTAATGTATCGAATGAGAATTTGATTCCAAGTTGAAAATCTTTTCGAAAATCTGACTTATGGGAAAAATGATTAATGATAAGACCTATTGCCACACCGATTAAAACTTCGCTAATACTTATTTGTAGGTTTGTGGGCAGCTTTGAATGGATCAGGCGAACGAGGACTGCAAGTCCTATTACAAAGCCAATTCCACTCAAATATTTTTTACAGTTTTCCATTTGATAAACAATAATCAAGATAGACCCTATTAGCAAGGAAGCAGGAGATGAAGAGTCAAAATTTTGGTCAACTGATGTGTAAACCTTTAGCAAAACATATTGGTGCTGAGATTAGAAATATCGATTTAACTCAAAAGCTATCATGTTCTGAACTTCAATCAATTCACGATGCTCTGGTTTTTTATCAAGTGATATTTTTTAGAGATCAAGATATCTCCTCTGAAAATCACAAAGACCTCGCTTCTTTTTTTGGTCCAGTTCAAGTTCATCCGGCTTATCCACATGTAGAGGAATATCCAGAAATTTGTATTCTAGAGTCGACTTCAAAAAAACCAACATTGATAGAACTTTGGCACACGGATATGACTTTTAGCAAAACTCCACCTTTAGGATCAATTCTTAGGGCATGGGAAATTCCGAAACAGGGAGGAGACACATTATGGGCCAGTACTTCTGCCGCATATGATGCTTTATCTAAAACCATGAAAAATATTTTGGAAGACTTAGTTGCTATTCATAGTTTTAGCTATGGCTTTAAAGAAAGTATTAATCTACCCGGTGGGGATGAAAAATTTAAACAAAATATTTTAGAAAACCCGCCCGTTTTACATCCAATTGTACGAACTCACCCTGTTACAAAAAGAAAAGGTCTATTCGTCAATAAACTTTTTACAACTCATATTAAAAATATGAAGAGTAATGAAAGTGAAATGCTTTTAAATTTTCTCTATGAGCATATGGAACAAGAAAAGTTTTCAGTTCGCTTTAAGTGGCAGAAAAACTCAATAGCATTTTGGGATAATCGTTTAACTATTCATAGGCCAGTAAATGACTATTTTCCGGCCTATCGTCAGCTTAGAAGAATCACAATTGATGGGGACCGCCCGGAATAAAAATCACGAAATTTCAGTGTCTTATGACCCTGCAGATCAAAAAAAGTGGGACTTTTTAGACATCTTATTCATGAAAGGATAACGTTTTAAAAACTTTTCATAAGGGCCATATGAAACTCATTTTAACCATTTTGTTATTTACTTCTTCCGTCTTTGCTAGTGATATTAAATTCAATCAAGCTCCATTTGAATGGCTGATTTCTCAAGCCATGCTTCTTAAAACAAAAGAAACTCTTCATGGACATGACCTAAAGCAAGATCAGTTGATCCAAGAGATTTTAGAAGTGATTTCTTATGATAACGAAAATGACCACTTGATACTCAGCTCTAATATGAAATTATTTAGACTTCGTGAAAAACTACTTGATTATATACAATCGAAATACAGAAAAAAACCTTTCATTGAAGAATCACCATTATTTCAAAAATGGAATCAAGAAAGTGAGAAGTCTCTTTACACTGTTGAGCTATTAAAGAACCTTCCCATCAGTCCAGGGCATTATGTTTTCAATCATGTCCATACTAACATTAGTCAAGATAATCCCGGTTTAAAGCTTTTCAAAATGTCTCCAGCAAAAACATTGAAAATCTATGAAAAATATCTAAAGAAAAGAAATACAAAAGGTGTCGTTCATTTTACTGATCATGACACAGACATTGCTTATAAAAAGGCTTCAGTTCTTGCTAATGAACATATTGGAGTTCAAAGAGGAATTGAATGGGGCGGAAGTACTCACATGTGCCTAGTGGGAATTAAAGAAAATTGGGACCTCTTAGGCAAAGGTAGAACTTTCCGTGGTGAAGAATCAATCATTCAATCCCGATCGAGTAAAGGATTTAGGATTATCAATCATCCAAATGCAAGAAAAACACCTTTTAAATATACCTCATGGCTCGATGCAGATGGTGTTGAAGTTTGGAATACTATTTTAGAAAATGCTGGTTTTATTTCTGCAGGAAAACTCAATCCTTCAAATAATATGGATGCGCTTAAGCAATGGGCCGATTCACTCAAAATAGGCAAGCGATATACAGCTATGTCAGGGACAGATTTTCATTTTAATATTCCCTGTGTTCGTGATCATATTATGATGTACCCATCAAACTTTATTCCGACAACAGACATCTCTAAATCACAAGAGAATCTTTTCCGTGGAAATACTTCTATCTTAATGTCACCTATAGCACCGAAGTTAAATCTTCGCGCAAAGTTTGCATCTGGAAAGAAATGGTCAAAGATGGGTGAAGAACTTATAGGACGAGGAGAACTTCTAGTTGAGCTAGATGGAGATCTTTCAGATACAAGAACAAAACTTAACTCTAGCTGCTATAATACTGTTCGTTCCTTTTATAGATTGTTAACATCTTGGAAAAAGAGATTTTGGGAAATTCGTTTTTATAATTTAAAAGGCGATGTCATTGCTAAAAAGATTCTTTTCCCTTCTAAATTAAAGAAAGATAAGTCTTTCACTGCTAGAATTAAAATACCAATAACTGATAAAGAAATTGTTCGAGCAGAAATCTGGCGAATCAATAAAAAATCTAAATCTGTCGACTTAATTGGAATTACAAATCCTATTTATCTTAACCGAGAATAATTCCATATTAAATTATGAAAAAAAATATCTTTTAGCGCTTCTTCTTTTCTCTCTTTTGATTTCTTGTGGGAACTCTGACAATAGTAATCTGCTATGTGATGGGAAAGATTATTGTTTTATTTTTACATCCATTACAACAAATGATGGAGATGTAGATACTAACAATGATGGCAATCCTATAACTGAGGCAGATGCCATTTGTAATGCCGATTCTAATAAAACAAACACCGCTACATACAAGGCCTTATTCGTAGACGGCTCTAATCGCCAAGCCTGCAGTGAATCTAATTGCGCAAATACTGAAGAAGGTAGAATTGATTGGCCACTTAGGGCCTCAATGGAATATCGGCAAACCGATGGCACCACTATAATAGCGACCACGTCTATCCATGGAGTATTCACTTTTGATATAACCAACGTCTTTAGCTCTGCCACCGATAATAGCTGGACAGGATTAAACGACAATTTTGTCACGCATACAGTAGACTGCTCAAACTTCAACTCAAATTCTGGTGGCGCCTCAGGTGCCATGGGTATGCATAACGATAAAACTGAAGATTCAATCTATGGTGGAGATGATACTTGTTCAGATCTCAATCGATTTATTTGTATCGAGCAACCATAAGCACTCCTTACTTGCTCTTCCACATTGAGTGTTCTCTGTTAAAGCTTCTCACCATTTCTTAAAAAGTTTTGAAGCTTTCTAGAAATTAGATATTAAAGTTAATGTATAATTATAATCATGCTTCCCAGTTCCAACAGAAGGACCATTATTATATTTCCAAAGGTAGGCAGTCTTCATAGAAAAGACTGAAGTCAAAGAGATGAGAAGAGAAGGTTCTAGATTAATCAGATAGTCTTGTGAACGACTAAAATTTGGAAGATATTCCAACCAAAACTTTCCTTTAATATTACTTTTTAAAGTTTTAGAGCCTTCAAGATAAACTCTTCCTTTACTATCTTTTAGCAAAGCAATGGTCTGATCAATATTTTGCTCAATGGAATATCTATAACCAAGTTCTGCTAAAAAATGTATGTGATCAGATTTAATAAATGTATATTTAAAACCAAGGTCTGTATTATACCTTCTTCTAATTCCAGAAAACCGATCGGCCTCAGCTACTTCACCAAGATAAAGTGAATTATGATCACTTAAGGCATAATCATATCTAAGTTCTATATTCCAGTTTTCTGAAGATCGAACTTTGCTCGACTCGCCATAATTATAACCACCGTTTAATTTATATGACCTTTTGTCTTTCTTAAAAGTGTTGAGAGACTTCAGGGCATAGGATTCAAACTCTGTGTTACCACCTGTTAGGGTAATTGAGGCCGAGTCTTCAGATTTAAACTCTGCATTGGCCGAAAAAATAATAAAACTTAATAGAAAAAATAATATTAAACGCATGAAACCATTCCTTATATATTTATAATATTGTGTATTTTTTGTTAAAAATTGAATCATTAGTATAAATAATAAGAAGTAATTATGTTAGAAGATTTTAATGACCATACGCAGCCCGAAAGGAAGGATTGGCAGTTTATCGCAATAAATGCTATAAATAACATCTACAAAACGGGGGTGCCCTGGCTTCGACGAGGCAGACTGACGTTTAGTGGGCGTGTCCAGGTTGGTCACCAGGCCTGGTAAAAAGGGGACCACCAAATAATTGCTGATTCTTTTGAACCAGTAGCAATGGCTGCCTAATAGGTAACCCATTCTTGAGGCGCTTGTGCCAAGAAACAGAATCAAGCAAAGCAGTTGAGCCGGCTGTTTAACTCTGCTTTGAGGAGTAGTCCCGCATACCTCGCTAAAAAATCAAGGAGCGTCGCTGGGTGGACATTAACCCAGACAGTCCTGTCTCCGGACGATAAAAGGAAACTACGCACGTAGTCCGCTTTTCAGACGATGTTTCGGACGTCGGTTCGATTCCGACCACCTCCACCAAATTTCGCAAGGGATTTGGTGGAACCTCCCCCCCTCAATTCTTAAGTAATTTAAATCATTCAATTAGGTTTCAGTAGGTTAGATCAATCACTCCAAGGCCAACATGTCTGGAAATGTCTCGACATTACCCTCGTTGGCTTAGTTG
>JABGXW010000079.1 GCA_018675575.1 Bacteriovoracaceae bacterium
ATTAGATCGAACATATCAAACTCCTTTTTGATTTGGAGTTAGCATCTCAGGAAAACTTAGACTGCGAAAGAGGTGCTAGGCGCCGGGGATACGATCTTTTCTAACCAAACGGAGTTATTTCTGATTGTTTTTATTTCTATAATACCAAAGATAGAGTTTTAATCTTATATCTTCCAAAATGGACTCACTCTCAATATAATATAAACGAAAGAGTACAAAATACGTTAATATACTTACAAAAAATAAAGTTATTGAAATGTTTAAGAGCTCATAAGAATAATTTAAAAAGATATTATTAGAAATTAAATGATTCGCAATCCACCACCAAGCTAAGCATAAAATAAATAATAACAATCCATAGATTGTAGAAAGACTCATCTTTTCCCCAAGGTCTTGAAGAACCTTTTCTTTGTCATTTCCTCTAACTCTTTCGACATCAACGACTTTTGACAGAAGTAAAATGGTAGTTAAACAAACCCATAAAGGTAATGCTGATGACCAAAGTGAATCAATATTAAAACTATGATGCAAGAGACTTCCTATCATTTCGTGGGATTTCCAAATACTCATTGAGAACATACTTAATAAAGCTCCTCTGAAAAATGAATTTAAGAAAAGACTTAGTAGAACAAAAAGGAAAAGTAGAACTGTCCAATGGTTAGATAAGTATTCTTCATGTTCATTGAACATATATCTAGCTTTTGAACTAGTGATTAAACCTTGGTTCTTTGGTTTATAAAAAATATTTTTATCTGTTAACTTGTCGTTAATATTTACTTTGTATTGCCTATTTAGTTGACCTCTGAAAATTCTTTTTTCTACTAGCTTGACTTTTGGATTACTAAATATTCTTAAAGGCATGGGGATTACATTTTCTCCACCTATATTAAGTTCACCAAATTCTCTAATGTTATTAATAGAGCGTGAATAATTAACTTTTATGTCATTTCCTATGTCTTCATAAATAAGAACGGAGCGCTGTTGCATTAAGTCTTGTAAAGTTACTTGAAATGCATTGATGTCTCTTTTGGCAATGGCACTTAAACCTGTCGGAGTTATATTCCACATCATGATAGGTCCATAGCTAATTTGGTCCTGCACTATTAATTTATCGTAAGTGTTTTTATTATCAGAGTTAATATTTTTATAAAAGGTGAGCTTGTCACTAATTCCTCTCCATTCTTTTAAAAGATCACCATTTGAAATCCCTAAAGAAAAATTGTTCCATATAAAAGGTAACGAGAGTGCGATTATAAAAATAGGATATATTGGCCATACTTTTCCTTTCTCAATAAGTGATTTTACTGAGAAAGCTGCTTTGATTTTATTTTGTTCTTTAATCCATTCAAGTGGAAAAAAAAGAATCATGATAATGATAAGGAAAATTGAAAGCGGTGAGAAGAAGATTACATTCTTTAAAATGACATTAGAGACAAGACTCAAATTTCCAATTAGTAGAGGTATAGAAACAACGGCAAATAAAATATAAAGAAAAATAAAAGTGGGTATATATTCTACAAGACTGAAAAATTTAGCTTGTTGCATGTCTCTTTGAATGAAATTATCTAACTTGCTTGGTAAAAAATATGCTCTAATTCGACATAATATAAAGTGTAGAAGAAAGCATGCAATTATATTTGTTAGATACATAGAAGCAAAGTCAAAATGGGTTATCTCACCATTTCTCAGCCAAGTAATAAATAAATAATCACCAGTCCACAAAAGATCAAATACTAAAATTATGAAAAAAGCATTCTTACTTCTAAAAGTTAAAAAGAAAATAAGCATTTGAAAAAATAGTATTCCTAAACCGATAATAAGGTTTGGAGAAATAAATTCATTAAAATCATTCAGCAGAGGATTTGTTACAATACTACCACTCAATTTAGATTCTATAATCTTTTTTACATCTTGAATATTATAGAGTTGTTTATCAACCCATAAATTAACTTTCGAAGGAGCGGGAGGAAGCTTTAAATTTATATTAGAAATATCTGCAAGTCTCAAGGGCCTATGACCTCTGTTGCCAATAATGATATTAGAAATATCTGCTTTAGAGCTATATGTGCCTTCTAAAAGATAGCTGACACCATTTTCATCACCTAATCTATAAGTTAGACCAGCAACTTTTAAGGCCTTGCCAACCTGTTCTAGAGATACTTTATTTTTACTCATTCTAGCGACATCTAATTTAACGCTCAATTCTTGATAGTCAGTTATATAGGGGGATGTTCTAATTAATTTTGCTCCTAACTCTTCTAATAATGTATTCCATTGAAATGCCAAAGTTCCTGGAGGAATTTGGATAATAAGGTCTGCTCTTTGTTCTCTTTTACGTAAATTTATAAGTATCTCTTCAATGTTTGAAGGAAGAGATATTTTAAGTCGATCAATCTTTTCTTGAATAAATAGTAAAGATCTTTCAGGGTCTTGGTCATTTAAAAATTCTAAATAAATATTAGCATTTTCATGTTCAACAACCGATTCTTGTAATAATAATCCGGGAAGACCATTAAACATTTTCTCTGCTGGAACGACCACTTTTTTTTCAATTTCATTGGCCATCATTCCTGGTGCTTTAAAGGTAATAGTGAATTTAGAATATGGAAAAGAAGGTAAATCGTTAAATAATGTTCCAAAATTCCAGAGAACAAAAGGAAGTGGTAATATCAAAGCAATTAATACAGCTGATCTTAGTTGTGAAAGCTTTTTGAGTAGATTAAGCATTATACAATAACCTCTTTAATTCCCCATTGAAATAAAAGTAGGTGGGCCTCTCCTTTTTCTTTTTTATACCTTGATATCGTTTCTTTTAGTCTTTTGTAACCTTCCTCATCTGCTAAAACCATCAGAATCTCATTGGTTCCAGGCCAGGTGATGGTTCCTTCCTTTTTTCCTTGATTTCCTGATCCATGAAGACCATGAAATAGAGTATAATTTATAATTTCAGATAACTTCATTATCATAAAAACTTCTTCTCTTAATGAAGAATCAAATAAGATCATGGCTGCATTCATGCGCCCCCCTTTAGAGATTGATTTTGTGGTCTTCCTAAATATTCAATAAATAATGGAGTAATAGTAAGGCTAAGTACTGTACCGACTATCATTCCAAAAATATTAACAATTGCCATTCCTCTGTAAAGTTCAGAACCTTCTCCTCCTAATACTAGAACAGGTAACATTCCAAAAATAGTAGAGAAACTTGTCATTAGAATTGGTCGTGTTCTTTCTTTTACAGAATCCATTATTGCATCATGCATGATCATTCCCTGACCAATCTTCATATTTGTTGCTTCGACAAGAAATATTCCATTATTAACGATAATGCCTACTAGAAGAATAAATCCAACCATAACTGATGCGTTAACAGTTTCTCCCATAAGGACTAATCCAAAGACTGCACCTCCAAGTGTTAGGGGTATTGTTCCCATTATAACTAGAGCTTGAGAAATACTTTTAAATTGTAATAGTAAAATAATAAAAACGATAAAAGCAGAAAATACAAGAGCTGTAATCATTGAGGAAAAAGTCTCATTCATCGTTTCAAGTTGCCCTCTACCAACGACATCAGACTTAAGAAGTTCTAATCTATTCATAATAGATTGAACGTTAATATCAACTCCACCTATGGTAGTCCCTTCAATTTTTAAAAAAAGAGGTGTGAATCCCTGTCCATTTACCCTTTGACTTAAAGTACTAAACTTTTCATATGAAGAATCGAAAAGTGCACCAAGTCTTACTTGCCAGCCTTGAGCTACCTCCATTACATTTTGTAATAAATTAACTTCACCATTTACACGCATATAAAATGGATTTTTAAAATCTAAATTTCCAGCGACTGCAAGGTCAACATCATGAGTTGGCAAAAATATTTGACTAGCTGACTCAATAGTACTCACACCCATTCTTACAGATTTTATATGACTTGGCCTGATCTTTACTTGTGTCATTTCTAGATGGTTTTTGCCAAGACATTTAACAACCCCATTTATAGAACAAATTTGTTTTTTTAATTCTGAAACTTTCTCATTTGATAACCTATCTGAAATTAAATATAAGCTTGAATAGCCCATAGATTCTCCAGATGGAGCGGGACCAACAGGCATAACATTTATCTTATTCGGATTTATTCCTTGACTCTTTAAGTAATCTTTAAAGAATATTGGATCAATAGGATCTTTAAACTCTATCTGGGCCTCAATGCCATCAGAAACTTCTTTAACCAAATTCCAAATAGTATCCTTCCTCTGTGAAAGTACTATTGATATTTTTTTTCTAAGTTTTGTTGCATCTCTATGAATCTTTCCTCTGCTTATAGGGTAATACAATGAATAAACTCTTGAACTAACCATGGGTAAGAATTCTGTATCAGGTATAAAAATAACACTTCCAACTGATAAAATTGTTATTATTGAAGGTAGAACTATTCTAAATATTTTACTTTTTAAGGCCTTTGTTTGTATTGATGCTGAAAACTTAATGAACATATTTACAAAACTACTCGAAAAAATAAAAAGATATTTAACAATTCCTTTTGGTGAATGATTAGGTTTTAATATCAAATTGCAAAGCCAGGGAACCAGTGAAAAAACCGCAATCAAACATACCAATTGGGTTGAAACGACAGTAAGGCTTAAATCAGAAAATAATTTACTCGAAACATTTTTTTGCATTGCTATTGGCAGCAAGACTCCTGCCGTAGTTAAAGTACTGGCAAACACACCCATACCTACTTCTTTGGCCCCTTTCCAGCAACTTTCAAAAACACCTTCTCCGTTTTGAATTTTCCTCACTATTGACTCTAGAACTACTGTAGAAGCATCGGTAATCATTCCAACGGCAAGGGAAAAGCCATTTAAACTAAATAAGTTAACAGATATTCCTAGATATTTCATAACAAAGAATGTCCCTAAAATGGATGTTGGAAATACTACTGATGCGACTAGCACACCTACTGTTGAACCTAGAAAAGTCATTAAAATTATTGAATTTAATATGACACCAATTAAAAAATTTTTAATCATTCCTAATTGACTTTCTCTTATCTTAAGTGCCTCGTTATATACAACTCTAAAATTTAACCATTTCTTTTCCTTATTATTTGCTGAAACATTAGTTGCTAATGCTTGATTTACAATTGAAACCGTATCTGCTCCCGGAGATTTTAAGACTTCCACTGTTATTGCAGGCGAATCAGTACCATAATATAATGTTGGAATAGCTAACTCTTGATTAATATTTCCCAGACTTCCAATAGGAATATGACCACCTCTTTTTCTTGAAATAGATAAACTCGAAAGATCATTATTGTTATTTATGGGATATGAAATATAGTGGGGGATATTATTAGTTTTTATAAATGTTCTTAAAGACCAGTTCTTTTTTGCGTTAAGAAGGATATCTGAAGGATTTAAGTTCGACCGAGACATTTCAACAGGATCTAGATTTAAAATAGTCTTTCTTTCTGACAATCCATTAATCCTTACTTCGCTTACTCCTGGAATTCTTTCTAGTTTTGCAGTTATAGCTTTTGTGAATTCTCCTATCTTTTGATAATTGTTACCATAGTAAGTAAATCTTAAGATAGGGTTATTAGACGGCCGATGAAGGATGAAGATGGGCTTAAGCGCTTCCTTAGGTAGCTTTGTATTTAAAACAGTTTCTTTTGTTTTTCTAAGAGCGCTTGCTGGAGACAAATCCCAATTATAAAATAAAATGAGTATGAGAGTTCCGTTTTCGATTCTAGTCTCAATACTTTTTAAGTTCTGACTCTTTGAAAATGCTCTTTCAAGTGGTTTAGCAACTTCTCTCGTGATTTTATTTTCATTCATTAAAGGAAGTGGGACAACGACTGCAACAGCAGGAACTTCAATTGATGGTATAAACTCATTTGCAAGGTATGGAATATTAAAAACACCGAGGAGCAGGATGAAAAGATTTAAGCAAATTGTGAAAATACCTTTACGGATAAATGTTTTTAACATTATTTCTTTTTCATTAAACAAGCATCTTGATCACTTACAAATTTTATTAGATAGTCTTTTCCATAACCACCGACATTAGATAATGTCGAGATTTCATCACATTGTTTACTACCTAGAATAAGATCAATTGGAATGACTTCACCGATACGGTATTTATTATTAATTAATTCTAGATTTGCAATGACTGCACCAGTATCAGGATCTATAATAGGAGAAATTCTATCGATAATCCCCATATGTTTGCCGACAGGTGTTTTAACGACAATTCCTTTAGTTATTTTTCTTGCATCAGTGGGAGAAAGTGAAATTTCCATGAATTTCTTATCGGGATCTACGACTGTGACTAATGGCATTCCTGGACTGATTGCTGCACCTGCAGTTATGTGTACCTTGGCGACAAATCCTGAAATTGTTGATCGATAAGATCTTAAACTATCTCTTTCTAATACTTTCAAGAGAATAGTGCCTGGAATAACTTTATTCCCAATTTCCGATGGTAAAACATGTACGAGACCACTTCCTAAAGCAACAGAAGTACTTATCATTTTTGCTTTTATGACTCCATATATTCTTATCTTTTCAATTAATTCTTTAGAGAAAGAAGAAGTTGAGAGTAATACTATCGATATTATTATTAAAAATTTATTCATGTGAAATCCTTAATCTTTCGGATTGATTTGTTTCTTGCGCCATAGAGATTAATTGTTGTTGATATTTTTTTAGTTCATCTAAGGCCTCCCATTGATGCTTAGACAACTCTAATAAAGCGGCCATCTTTTCATTTTTCATGGCAACACCAGATTTTGATATATTCTTAAAATGCTTGATTTTTATTTTAATTCTCTCTACTTTTGCTTGGATATATCTGCTTCTTGCTTTTGCCATCTTTGATTGTCGATATTGTCGTTCAAGATTGATTAGAAGTTTACTTCTCGTACTTTTTTCAAGTTCTTGTGCCATTCTATATGATAAATTTGCTTGAGCTCTTCTGGCATCTGTATAGAAACCATCAAAAAGGTTAAATGTTACAAGAGCAGAGATTCTCCAATTAGTATCACCATCTAATTTACCCTCCCAATCTCTATTCTTACTTACCGAACTTGATACATTTAGTTGAGGAATCCAAGGTCTTTCCCATTGAGATTGAGTGTAAACATTTTTAAATATATTTACATCCATCGCCAACTTCTTTAAACCAATATTTTCGTTAACAAATTTATATTTAAGATCTTTTAAGGTTCTTGGGTCAAAGTCAATTTTTAATTGAGGTAATCTATATATCCAATCCTCTCGAGCTTCAGGAATAAGGTCAAATAAACTTTGAGTTGCAATTCCCCAAGAAAATTCAACTTTAGAAAACTGATAATCTAATTCCGAATAAAACTCTTGGGCCTTCAATGCTTTCTCATTCGAATAAAGTGCTTTGTTTTTTTTTCCTTTACTATTCCTTATCTTTTTAGAAAGAGTTAATGCCTCCTTTAAAGTTGCTCGAATTGATCTTAAACTATTTATTTCTAAGATTAGCTGGACAAGTTGACTCTTTTTATTCTCAATTCCTTCAATGACTGACAGATGATCTTTGTTCTTTCCTATCTTTGCATTTTTAAAAGCTGTCTGAACTACGAATCGATTAAAAATACCTATAGAAAGTGTTAAATCTCCAGTCCACCCATTTTGGGAAATAGACTCTGCTCCATTTATTGAATGAGAAGAACTAGCTGAAGGGGTGCTTGAACTACTAGTTGAAGAAGAACCACTTTCTGCTCCATTGATGGTATCACTGCCTTTACCTTCATTTATAACCCAAGATGAAGATAGCATAGGGTAGTAACCGCTTTTAGATTGTGTGATTTGTTCTTCTGCAAAACTTTCTTTCAATCTTAAGATATTTAAGTCAAAATTACTTCTAAGCATGGCCTTTTCAAGGTCTGCTAACTTCATTTTATCAACCTGAGCTTCTACGATGTTAATTATTAATAAGAAAGCTAGACTTAAATAAATAAATTTATTTATTTTCATACTTGAGACTCATTATTAAAAGCTTCTAGCTTCATTAAGCTCAAGAGTTCTGCTTCCTTTTTACCAATACTGATGACATTAAGGATTCCATTTCTACTAGATATTTTATTCTCTATTCTTACAATTAGCTTGATAGTTGGAACATTTATTTTAGAACATTTAGAAAAATTGATTGAAAGGTTTGTTACACCTGTTCTTACTAAAGTATTTATTTCTTTTGCAAAAATTGGATATGTATAACTATCAATAGCACCATATACTTCAACTTTGGTTTCACCATCTTTATAAATAGTGTCAATTTTCATATTTTCTCCGAACAATGATTGTCTCAAAAATAATCACTCAAGAGTACTCGGTATAAATTTCAATAGTATGCAATGATTCAGACAAGGGTTTTGGTAGTTGGTTTGAAATAAATGGATTTCAGCCGACGCTTTTACACTGGTACTCGCCATATTATTTATTTTATTGCAAAATAGAACACATAGAATAATCATTTTATAACTTGAAAATCTTTTAAAGATTTGGAAGTTATCAATTACGCAGCTCAATGGATTAGTTGCTGACAACTGATACCTATTATAAAATATTCTTCTATAGACTAAAAACGGGGCTAATGGTATTTATTAACTGTTTATGTATTTTAAAAAGTTAATATTAACAATGAGTTAAGACCCTTATGCCCGAATTACCCGAAGTGGCAAAGCACTCAATCAAAAATTCTTTAAAATCACTGAGATAAAGTCGTAAAGGCTCTTTTCACGTTTTCTGGTATTTCACTTTGCTTCACTGATACTCATGGTTTTTCACTACTTCGGCTGTATTGGCCGTATTGGCTGTATTGAATATATAAAAACTAGATAATTTTGTATTTCATCGGAAAACAAGTAACGGGGTATCCACCTATTTCTACTTTCTTTTTTGGGCCAGCATCTTTAAAACCAAGGCTTTTATAAAATTCATATGCTGTAATTGTCGAGTCAAGTTTAAGAACACCAAGCTGCTGTTCTTTTGCCTCAGTAATTATTACCTTAGCAAGCTTCAGACCCACCCCTTTCCCTAACACCTCGGGAGTTAGATATAAAGCGTGCAAATAGCCAATTTTTTCCTCATCTTTTCCTAAAACTCTTAGGTAACCAAGACCCTGAATTGTTTTATTAAACTCAATAACCCAAACTAGCTCAGTTTTAATGGCATCAACCCATCTATTTTCAAGAGGACGGTTTCCCCATCCTTTGATTTCCTCAACTCCATGGTCTCTAACACATACTTCCCTAATTGATCTCATATGAGCTTCATGAATCTCTTTTTCTTCTCCAGGTAATGCTTTTCGTATTAATATCTCTTTCATATTTCCAGCAAAGATAGAAGGTAATGCTCTGAAGCCCACCAACTTCCATCTACATATGTTTTATTTTCTTGCTTTCCGATTAATTCAAAACCACTTTTGTAAAGAATATTCTTCATCTCTTGATTAAACTCAAAAACACCTGCTTCAATATGTGTGCAATTTGCCTCTTTAGCTTTCTTCAATAAATATTGACACAAGATCAGTCCCAGCCCTTTACCTCTGTTCTCATCGTCTCCTATACATATACTTGGCCAAGCAACACGACCTTCCTTTGATATTGCAACAGGGTGATCTATATAGAATTGACCATATCCAATATACTTCTCGCCTAGCTTGATCATAAAAACTGATTTCTCTAAATCATTAGAGTTAGAGAATTGCCTTCTAAAATCCTCTTCCGTAAACACAGCACTCTGTTGATCCTCTTTTTGCAAAGTCCAATTCTTGATCAATACTGGATTTTTATTCCAAAGTACAAATGCTTTAGCATGAGAAATATTATTTGGATCAATATCTTCAAATCGAATCTCTTTGGATTCCTCTAAGGAAATTAAATCCTGTTCAGATAAAAACACCAACTCCCCCCAGTCTAAC
>JABGXW010000080.1 GCA_018675575.1 Bacteriovoracaceae bacterium
CTGTAGGTATTATTAAACATTAAAGACATATCCGTGACTTCTGCTGTATTAAAGCTAGAGAGATCAAGACTGGTTAAGCCGGTGGCTCCAGCAAACATAGCAGACATATCCGTGACTGCTGCCGTATCTCCACCTGCAAAAGCAGTTAAATTAGTGCAACCTGAAAACGCTCCATTAAGATTAATCCATCCCATATCACCAAAGTCCGTTACAGAAGTGATTTTTAGTTTATCCCCGAGATTATTGAAAGACCACGCTTCTAAAAGTCCAGTCATCGTTATGGTATAAATTCCAGCAGTAGCATAGCGATGAGTTGCTTCTGCCTGATCAAAACTAGTAATGGTATCAACTGTAGTTCCATCTCCCCAGTCAACTTCGAAATTATAATTATATCCGTCTTTCAGAGGCAAGGTAATTGGTTGAGGGCTAAGTGTTGTTGCCCATACCGATACGAAAGGAGAGATTCCAGACCCATTCAAAGAAAGATCTCCCGCGCCACATATGTCTGCAAAAGGATTTAAAAAAAAGCTCTCTGATTCTCCTCTACAATCTTTTCCACATGACTGTAGTAAAAGTAATAGAAATAAAAAGGGAATCAAATAGACCGTTTTCATGTATAACTTATCGGCAGGAAACCCTTACTTATAAAAGAAAAGTACCTGGTTTTTAATACCAGAGCAATATTGTTAACATGGTATCAGCGGACTTATGCCGTAGGCTAGGCGCCGAACATACGAAAGACCTGTTTTAATTATCCGCCTATTTTTTCTTAGCTTTCTTTTTGGTGGTTTTCTTAGCCACTTTCTTGGCCTTCTTCTTAGTGGTTTTCTTAGTCACCTTCTTAGCAGTTTTTTTTGTAGTTTTCTTGGGAGCTGACTTTTTTGCAACCTTTTTTGTTTTTTTCTTTGCAACTTTCTTTTCCACTTTTTTGGCAACTTTCTTAGCACTTTTCTTAGCACTTTCTACTTCTTTTGCTACTTTTTTGGCCGTTTTCTTAGCTGCTTTTTTTACATCGTCAACTTCTTTTTTTACTTGTTTTCTTACGTCTTTAACGGTCTTCTGAGCATTTTTTCTTACTTCCTTGACCTTAGACATGACCTTCTTAGTAGTCTTTTTAACTGCCTTTTTCTGGTCCTGTAGCATTACATCAGTACTTTCTTTGTATTGTTTTAATTCACTCTTAAGAAGTGCATAAAAACCTAAAATTTTCTTCTTTTGGATATTTAACTTGTCATATTTATTGTGAAAGACTTTATTTAATTCTTGATATCTGTCTCCATTATGTTCTTTTAGCTCTTTGAGTAGCCCAGCACATTTGGCCCTGAAGTCACCTTTATTGCTTTCTTTTAGTTTGTCTTTTTGTTCTTGAATTTGTTTTAAAAATTGTGGGATTGCCATTTTTACTCCAGTTTTATTTAGCTATAGTATAAACGATTTATAAAAATATAACAGTACGATTGATGCGCCATGAGTTAAATTAATTTAGTGCAATGACTTTCAACATGAATTCACATAATATCGTAAAATTAACATTGAGGTGAAAATGAAAAAATATGATGTATATGGAATAGGAAATGCCCTTGTAGATGTGGAAATTGAGGTATCTGAACAATTCTTGTCCGATAACAAAGTGGAGAAGGGTCTTATGACTTTAGTGGAAGAGTCTAGGCAACAAGAGTTACTAGCTGCAGTAAATGGAATTTCCCACAGTAGATCATGCGGAGGTTCTGCTGCTAATACTTTAATTGCAGTTAGTCACCTTGGTGGAAAAGGTTATTATTCTTGTAAAGTTTCTTCTGATGAATCAGGTGAATTTTATTTTCAAGACTTATTATCGTCTGGGCTTTCGACTAATTTAAATTCAGAGCGTGAATCAGGAAAAACTGGTCATTGTATGGTTTTTATAACGCCTGACGCTGACAGAACAATGAATACGTTTCTTGGTATAACGGCGACGTTTTCTGACTCTGAAATAAGTTTTGAAGAACTAGAAGAAAGTCAATGGTTATACATAGAAGGCTATTTGGTTACAGGTCCTAACTCAAAAGCTGCAGCTATTAAAGCAAGAGAATTTGCTAAATCTAAAGGTGTTAAGACAAGTATCACATTATCGGACCCTGGGATTGTTGGATTCTTTAAAGATGGATTCAAAGATATGATAGGCGATGGAGTTGATCTGCTATTTTGCAATGAAGCAGAGGCATTAGAGTATACTGATAAGTCGACTATTGCTGATGCAAGCGTAGAGCTTAAAAAAATTGCGAAATCATTTGCAATCACGTTAGGTCCTAAGGGAGCATACCTTTTTGACGGTGAAAATGAATTTAATATTTCAACAAACAAAGTAGAAGCTGTCGATACGAATGGGGCTGGCGATTTGTTTGCAGGGACATTCCTTTTTGCAATAAATAATGGACTTGATTACCAGGAAGCGGGAGAAATGGCTTGTGCAGCTTCTTCAACTTTAGTCACACAGTTTGGATCGAGACTTAAGAAAGAGCAATTGTTAAAATTAAAACAATTAAATTAAAGGTTGATTATGTTATTTAAAATTTCAGATTTATTAGCAGGTAAAGGTGAGGATGAGATATGTCGAGTTCATGGCTGGGTCAGATCTGTTAGAAAATCAAAAAAGTTTTCATTTGTTGTCATTTCTGACGGTACCTCGCAGAATAATTTTCAAATGATTGTTGATCAAGATTCTGATGATTATGAAAATATATCAACTATGCTCACTGGTACTTCTATTGAAGCAGAAGGATTGGTTGTTAAGTCTGGTGGTAAAAATCAGAGCTTTGAAATGCAGGCCAAGAAGGTGTCTATAATAGGAGCTTGTACTGAAGATTATCCCTTACAGAAAAAGGCAACTAGTTTGGAATTCTTAAGAGAACATGCCCATCTAAGAGTTAGAACGAACACTTTTGGGGCAGTCTTTAGAATTAGACATGCCTTGAGTATGGCCACTCATAAGTTCTTTGATGAAAGAGGCTTTTATAATCTGCATAGCCCTATTGTCACCGGAGTTGACGCAGAAGGCGCAGGAGAAATGTTTAATGTATCTACATTAGATAAAAAACATCTCAAACTAAACAATGATGGCAGTATCAACCATGAGAGTGACTACTTTGGTAAAGAGACTTCATTATGTGTTACTGGTCAATTAGAAGCAGAATGTTTTGCTCTAGGGATGGGATCAGTCTACACGTTTGGACCAACTTTCAGGTCTGAAAATTCAAATACACCAAGGCATTTAGCAGAGTTTTGGATGATTGAACCTGAAGTTGCTTTTGCTGATTTGGAAGATATAGCAAATCTTGCAACAGATTATGTCAAATACCTAATAGAATATGCAATTGAAAAATGCCCTCAAGAACTTGAGTTCTTACATAGACAATATGCTGAAGAAGATTACCTTGATAAACTGATTCATGTAAGAGACTCAGCATTCAATAAAATAACTTACACTGAGGCCATAGACATATTAAATAATAGCAATGAAAAATTTGAATTCCCGACAAATTGGGGTGACGAATTACAAACCGAACATGAAAGATTTTTAGCAGAAAAACATTTTCAAACACCAGTCATCGTCACTGATTACCCTAAAGGATTTAAAGCTTTCTACATGAAGCAAAATGATGATGGAGAAACAGTGCGAGCGATGGATGTTCTAATGCCAGGTATAGGTGAACTGATTGGTGGTAGTCAAAGAGAAGAATCTTTAGAAAAGCTAGAGGCCAGAATGGAAGAAATGAAAATGGATAAAAATCCATTATGGTGGTACCTAGATTTGAGAAAATTTGGCACCGTTCCGCATGCTGGATTTGGATTAGGTTTTGAACGTGCTGTCATGTATGTAACAGGCATGAAAAATATCCGTGATGTCATTCCATTTCCAAGGACTCCAAAAAACTGTGATTTCTAAATCTAAATACTCTGGCTAATAGATAGTGATGATTCCCCCCATTGATCTTTTTCTAGACATATTCTCACTGGAATTCTGTCAGTGAGAGAAGTAACATGTGAAATTATACCTATCTGTTTTCCACGCGACCTTATGGTTAAAAGAATATTTAAAACTTCGTCTATTGAGTCATCGTCCAAAGTACCAAAACCTTCATCGATAAAAAAACTTTCAATTTCGACTTTGCCTCTAGTCATTTCGGCAAGGCCTAATGCCATTGCAAGGGATACAAGAAATGTTTCACCTCCAGATAAAGTTGAAATATTTCTTAATTGAGCTTCTCTCCAACGATCCACGATAAAAAACTCAGGACCATTGGTTTTATTTTTTTCTAATTGTACGATTTCATAACGAGATTCACATAAAGATTCCATTTCTTTATTGCATAAATGAATTAGTTGCTGCTCGATCAGGGCAGCCGCGTATCTACCAAAGTCATCTTTACCTAACGCCTCTAAAAGATTTTTCTGTCTTGACAGTTTCTTATTCAATCTATCTGATAGATCGGATAATTTAGAGATAAGATTTGTTTTGTCCATAAATTGCTTAATTTCAGTATTTAACTGAACAATTTGATCTCGTTGGGTTAGAATATCTTCTTCGGCTAATTCTTTTATTGGTAATAATATTGTCTCGTAGAATGATTGTAAGTAAGAATGATCTTCAAAATTAAATTCTTTAAATTTCCTTTCTAATATCTTCTGCCCAAACTTTTTTATGTGACTATTAGTATGATTTGCATAATCAAATTGAACTATTAAACTTTGCAGTTTTGTATTTTCTAAACGCTGTGATTTAATATTTTCTGTTTTGATGTTAATATTATTTGATAGAATGTCTTTTTTTCTACTAATTTCAAAGTATAAGGTTTTACTTTTATCTACAGATCTTAAAAGCTTAGCGATTGTGATATCATAAAACTTAAGGCCTTCTTCAACACTTTCAAATTTTGTCAATTTCAAATTATTATCAATTGAACTTTTCAAAGTTTTTATTTGTTCAATGTTTTTAGCTCTCTTTAGTTCAAGTGAGTCAATTTCCTTCGAATAATTATTCTTTTGAATTAAAAGATGAGATGACTCAAGCTTTACATTTTCAATTTTATAATAACAGTCATTCTTAACAATTAAGGATTGTCGCTCTTGTTCAAAATAATGAGAATATTGCTCATCTATATTTTGTTTTTTACTGATGTCCTTAATGTTTTGTGTTAATTTTGATAAGTTCTCATTGCTATACTGCAAAGTCTTTGTTTCTATTTCTATTTCATTTTTCAATGTTAGATATTCATTTTTGGTAGTTTTTAAGGATATTTCTTTTTTAAGAAGTTCTGTATAAGTTTTTTGAAGCATTTTTATTTTAAGATCTAAATACTCCACTTTTAGTAAGGCCTCCTTAGTTTGTTTACTATATGAAGCACTTAAAATATCTAAGCAGCCTGTTGTGTGAATATTTTTTTCTAACTTTTTAAACTTTTTAAAATCAGTGAATAATACTTCGAATTTATTTTTTTTAAGTGTGGCTTCTGACAATTTTTCTTGATTGATGATTTCCAAGTTATCAATTTCTTTATTGATAAGCTTAAGTCGGCCCTCAATATCAGATATTTTGGTCAATAGCTGGTTATTATCTTTTTTATTTGAATCTAATGTTATAACTTGAGTGTTTATATCCGAAGAACAAATTGGACATTTTTTATCCTCTAATGCTTTAGTTTTACATATGTCTATAGCATGCATTATGTCGTCTTGTTTTTGCAAAGAAAGAACAAGTGCAAAATCCTTTTCAACAATTTGTTTTTTTAACATTTTCTCATTAATATTTTTTTGATTTTCATCTATAAGGGGCAGGATCTTATTAATATCTAATTCTGTGTGAATTATTTTTTCTAATTCATTTGTAGCTTGAATATGTGATATTTCTAAATCTTTAATTTTAGAATCATAAATATCTTTTTCAGATTGTAAATTCAAAATTTCTATTTCGAAGTCACTTATGACTGTGATTCTTTGATCGTTTAATACTATGCTAATATCTTCTGATTGTTTTTTTAAAAGCGTTTCAATTTCTTTAAGTTTTATTTGTCGCTTATTAATTGTTTCTGTCTGATGTCTGATTTTTGATTTAATAGAGGTGAAGTCAGTAATATTTGATTGAATCTTACTTATATCTTCTTTGCTTAGTTTGGAAAGATGATTTTTAGGAAACTGTGAGTATTGTTTTTCTAGAGTGGAAAGAATAGCGTTCTTATCTAGAATACTTTTATTAGCAATCATTAATGCATCGTTTTTATGCTCTAGATCACTCGCTATGGAAATGTTAATATTTTCTATGTTTTTTTTGTTCAGTAAGGACTTTTCAGCATGCTTTAGCATAGGGAGATCTATTTGAGAACTTTTTAAAATTTCTTTATATTCGTTATCAATATTATTATAGACTTCAAGCGCTTCTTTATAATTCTTCATTGATGTATCTAATTCTTTAGAGAGCTTCTGGAGTATTTTTTCATCCTTGTCGATGGCAGTAAGGTAGTTATTAATTTCACTTATTTGCTTTAGTAACTGTTGAAGTGGCAATAAATCATTTTTTAATTTGTTGTGCTGTTTTTTTAGGACTGATAGAGATAAAGTTTTCTCCTGGTATTCTTCTTCCGAGAAAGGAAGAGATCCTTCCTTTTTACTTTCATTTAATGATAACTCGTGGTGAATTTCTTTGATTTTTCTTTTAATGAACCTGCTAAGACCCGATATATTATCTGTTCCACAAATTTGTTCTAATAAAACTTTTCTATCCTTAAATGGCGCAGATAAAAATTCATTAAATTTGCCTTGATTAATTATAATTGTTTTAAAAAACTGTTTAGAGTCTAATCCAATAACATCTTCCGGGGATTGATTAATTACTTGTCCTTCTCTTCTCAATATTTTAGATACAACAGGTTTAATAGGTTTTCCGGATCTTGATTTAAGTCTACACTCCCAAAATGAACTATAGAGGATATTGTTAATAGAGAAATCTAATGAAATGGTTCCTTTATAGGCCCCCAGCGAGATATACTCTTCAGGGTTTATCTTTTTGTTGCCAGTGTTATAAAGAGCAAGGCCAATAGAATTAAGAATAGAGGATTTCCCTGAGCCTGTTTGACCTGTTATAGCAAAGAGATCTTCATTGTACAAATCCTTCGTAAAGTCAATAGAGGCCTTTGCTTTTATACTTGTTATTCCTTCTATAGTAATTTTATGAAATTTCATAGTCTAACACCTTTCTCTTTAGTTAAAGAAAGGTATTCATCTAGATTTTCTATAAAGTCTGATAACAATTCTTTAGGTATTAGTTCAGAGTCAGGATGCTTATCAAAATAATATGATTCAAATAATTCTTTTGGAGTCAATAGCTTTACTTCATTGTTATGGTCAAATTTACTTAAAGTGCGGTTTTCATCATGATAACGAGCTTGGTAACCTATAAGCTTAATTGGGAAACTTTTAAGTTCATTCTTAATTACTTCAGGAATTCCCATTACAGGGTCTTTAAACTTGATATCTGCATAAAGAAAATGATCATCATCAGAGACAGGAAGATCATTTTTTATTTTTTCTAACTCTAAGAGTAATTCTTCAAAAGCACAATTAAGCGTGATTAGTTTTTTAAATGAAGGGATATCTATTGTTGTAAAATCAAAATTTGTTTTTGAATTTATCCTGATGAAGGCAAGCTTTTTCTGTTCATTCTCACTAAAACGAAACGGTATCGGAGATCCTGAATAAATAATAGTAGGTGACTCTTTTTGAATAATTTTAAATTTATGGATATGTCCTAAGGCGATATATTGGAATAAACCTCTAACTAAACTTAAAGGAAGTTGATCTATGCCGCTTAGTGAGAGGCCTTGTTCTGATCCAGAAGCTTCATAACCTGCAAATAGATGATGTCCCATTAAAATATTGAAACTATCAGGTGCTGAAATATTGGCAATTTCTTTAAATAATGATTCTAGAATAAGCAAAATACTTTCGCTGATATCATCTTCTTTAAGTAGGTCAGGGTAGAGAGTTCTACCAATTGATAGAATGTCTGATGATCTGAAGTATGGCAGCAGAGTTATACTACAACTGACTCCTTTATTATTCTCTACCTGTACAATGAGATCTGAAGCCGATTTAATATCCAAATGACCTCGAATAGTAATTCCTTGTGAATCAAAAAATGGTTTTTGTGTCTCTAAAAACCTTCCTGAATCATGATTTCCACTAATTATAAAAACTTTAACATTATGTTTTGTAGTGATTTCATAAAGAAATTTTAAATAGATACTAATTGCATCACTGGGAGGGTAGGGTGTGTCGAATATATCCCCTGAAATTATAAGGACGTCACATTTATTGGAGTTGATAGCTTCTTGAAGAAAATCTAAAAATTGAATTTGTTCTTTGACTCTTGAATATTTAAAAAGCTTTTTGCCCAAATGCCAATCTGATGTGTGAATAATATTTAAGCTCATCTGAACCCTTGGCCATGTTTCTTTTTATTTATCCTTATTGGTATTACTCTTTTGTTGTTTATTCTTATTTCGGTTTCTGTTTCTATTGCGGTTTCTCTTTTTGTTATCCTTGTCTTGCTCTTTTTTATCTGAATTTTCATTACTTCGCTTTTCATATGGTTTGTTTGGGATATTGCGATTCAGAACATTTTCTTTTATTTCTATAGTAGCTGATACATTCTCGAATACATATCCTTCATGTTCTTCATTCTTTTGATTACTTTGCTTCTCAGGTAGGCCTATGATTGTGCTTGTTTCATTCGTAATATGATCAAACCTTTCTGGGAACTTCCAGTCTTTTGGTAATGAAATGTTTTTATCATATTCAGAAAGAGTATATCTTCTAAATTTACCTTTATCAGTAAGCATTTCGAATTGTTCAATCAGTATATGTGATTTTGTTATTTTTCCTTTGTCACCATTTTTTAATTGAAAGTATTTTCCCTCTCGTGGTAGTTTATTGCATTTTTCTGTGTAAACATTTTCTTCATATGAGATACAACATTTTAATTGTCCGCAGACCCCATTGATTTTGGAAGGTATAAGTGCTAGATTCTGTAATTTTGCTAGTTTGATGCTAACATGTCCATAACTTTTTAAAAATCCTGAACAACAAGTCAATAAACCACATGCTCCTATGGCACCAATCGCTGCAGATCTATCTCTTACTGAGATTTGTCGTAGCTCAATTCTCATTTTTAAATCACTCACAAGCTTTTTTACAAGCGTCCTAAAATCAACTCGGGCTGGTGCCGTAAAATAAATAACAGCTTTTTTTCCAAATTGGATAATTTCAACATGTGTAATATTCATATCTAGTTTAAGTTCTGTAATATATTTATTAGAAAGTACTTCCGTTTTTTTCTCTCTTTCTAGATGGCTTTTTTGTTCACTTATGTCATCAGTGGTTGCTGCTCTAACGATAGTTTTTATAGGAAGCATGTTGCTCTTAAAATTAGTTGTGTAGGGAAATGAATTAATATATCCCACGGTCATGCCTCGATCCGACATCGCAACTACTTTTTGTCCATATTGAAAACTTCTTTTTCCATATAAGAATGGGAAAGATTTTGCATTTCCAGGAAATCTTACTCTGACAAATTGTACTTCGTCACCTTCTTTCCAGCGAGTTCCGTGGCCATCACTTTCTTTCTGCCCGTGATCATTTGACTGTCTTTGGTTTGAGGCGGCATTTATATCTTGTTTAGTATCGTTATTATCTAACTTTTGGCCAGATTTGCTCTCTCCAGTATCATTAGTTTGATCATGCATTTAGTTAATTCCCTCTTCTCTTTGATATATAAGGATGTCATTTTATAATCTGGTATAAGATATGTTATGTCTATGCTCGTGGCACATATCGTCGCACTGTATTGTATTGTACTGTATTGTATTGTATTGTATTGTATTGTATTGTATTGTATTGTGTTGCGTTGATGGAATTATGAACAGTAGATATTATTAAGTTCAGCCAGAATGTGAATATGTGATCCATTGAATACTTTATCGTATTGATACTTCTTAATAATTTCTAATAACTTATTTTTATTTTTATAGGAGCTCTGTGAATTTGACTCATATTCTAAAAATAAGTTTAGGATAATATCAATATCAATAGATTTTTTTGATTTTTGAATTTGTGCAGAAAACTCTTTTTCAAAATATTCCTTTAATATTTTATTGTTTGTAATTAACTCAGACTCCGTAAAGTTTTTAAAACTTAAATAATCTTTATAAAGACTTTCTTCAATATTGGTGGCGGAAATGTGCCATACCCTTGCTCTTGAAATGATTGTCTGAATAAAATTTGTGTCTTCAGGAGCTAAGAATATTATTATCGTGTCTTGATTTGGTTCTTCAAGGGTTTTTAGTAACTTATTACATAGTGCATAACTAAGTAAGTCTGCATCTCGAATAATAATAAACCTCTTATTTAATTGTAATGGTTTATATTCAAGAAATTTTAACATATCTTCAAAATCATTATCTTGAATTCTATAGGATTTTCTTTTTATAGATGATTTGTTAATCCATAAGATGTCAGCATGACCTTTTTCAAGAACCTCTTTAGCTTGACCTTGTGAAAATGATTGTTCTTTTACTAATACCTCAATGAGGAAATGATCTATAATAGACTGCAAGAATAAATCTTCATTTTTTGGACCTAGAAAGATATTAAAATGTGGTAATTTGCTATTTTTCCAAAGGCTAAAAAAATGAATTATAAAATCATTTCTTTGCAATTTATCCTTCCTGAATATCTGTTGGTTGTAGTATCAATTGGTCAATGATCAGTTTTACTTCTTCTGTAATCTCTTCCTGAGATACTATTGCGTTTATACATTTTATTCGATGAGGAAAAAGTTCTAGAGATTTTTCATATCCCGCAATTAAGTTATTATAGAAATCAATTCCCTGGGCCTCAAAATAATCTTTTGGAGCATTTCTCGTTTTTTGTCTTTCCATTGAGGTTTTTAAATCAATTTTAAAATAAAGAGTGAGGTGCGGAACTAATGAAAGCGGAAAATGCTGATGGATGTTTAAGATAGTTTCAAATCCTAAACCTCGTGCCATTCCTTGATAAGCTAAGGAGCTATCTATATATCTGTCAGATATGATAATTGTCCCCGGCACTTCCATTTCTTTTAGTATTACTTTGTGAATCATTTCGGCCCTTGCGGATGCAAATAGATGTGCTTCAGCAAGAGGGTGAAGATCTGTTTGTGTGTCTAATATGGCCTTTCTAAGTTTTTCACCAAAAATAGTTCCACCAGGCTCTCTAAGTAGAAGAACTCGGAAATCCATTTTTTCTAAGTAGGTCATGATATTTTTTATTTGAGTTGATTTACCAGCACCTTCAATTCCTTCGAAGCTAATAAAATAAGAACCTGGGAAAGCGGGAGGTCTGAATCGTTGCAGTAAGTCATTCTTTATATTTTCCATAAGGAAATTTACCACATGATAAAGCTAGGTAGCAAAGAAAACTTAATAGTTCGTTTCAGAATCGATAGGCTCTTCGTCTCCAAAATCTTCCTTTTCTTCTTCTGGATATTGATCTTCCTCTTCTTGCTCGCGGTCAAAATCATAATCGTCTTCTGCTGGATTGAACGTGTCTTTAGATAGTGTTCTTCTGACTGGATCTTGTTCCACTGGGTCAGTTGCGTTGTCATAAAAAGCATCATTTTCATTATCGTTTTTAATTTCTTTAAATCGATTGTCCCTGGCCTCTGAAGCTTTTTTATATGTTTTAGAGCGTACAAATGGTGTCGCATTTCTATTTTTATTTTTTCTTAAAGCTTGTCTTTGTTGAGCTTTTCTTGCGTTTGATGCTTTAACATCTCTAGTGGCACTTCTGGCCTTTGTTTTGTTTAGTACTTTACGTTTTTCAATTAATATTTTATTTTTAATGTCTGTTTGTACTTTTTTGTTGCCTGTCAAGTTATTATTTTTGTTGTCATTTCCAGTAAGCATTAAAGATAAAGCTGCTATTAAAGCGAAGACAATAATTGAGGTCCACATAAATTTATTATTTACTTTTGTATTTTCATTTTCATTTTCAGTTATGTCTTTATCATAATTGGTTATTCCTTTTTTCGCCGAATAGGCAAGGCGTGCGAAAAATTCTGTAGCGTCAGAACTTTTTATACTATTTTTTGAATCATCCTCAGTATGCGAATCTGAAAGTAAATTTTTTTCTGGGGAGTGAGGCAAAGATATCGTTTCGTTTCTTCTCTCGAACTCAGCTAGGTCGTAAATTTTACCCCATGTGTGGCCATCATTTAGAGAAATCATATCAGTTAAGATTATTTTCTTTAAATGAACCTGTTCTTTTATTTCTTCGATCGTAAAAGGTCCCATCTTTTGACCTTGATCTAATGTATAATACTCCTGTGTCCGAGTACTAGATTCGATCTTGGTTACCAATTGAGGCTTTCTTCTTTGAAAGAAGGGGTGGTTAAACAAATTGACCCAATCAGTTTCACCATATTTTTGAATATATGTATTCTCTTCAAATGAAGTATCTTGTTGTACGTAATCTTTGAGGTCATATTTCCAGTAGAACCCATGGATAACATCATTGATTTTTAATTGAAAAATCTCTTCCTTAGGAAAATCACCAGAAACTAAATCATCATCAGTTAACTTAAGCTGAATTAAGTCTTTTTTTAGAGGTTGATCAAATTTGAACTTAGGTATACCCATTATTCTCCCGTGGCCTTATTGACCATATAAAGCGTATCGGCAATTAATACCAAATATTAAAATTTGGTATTAAGCTTTTTTAAAGAGAAAAAAAGTCCAAAAAAAGCGGATCACCGAGTGATCCGCATGGGTATAGACTGTATATTTTTAAAATTAGAATGCTGACATATAAACATTAAATCCGTACCCAAGGTCTTTTGCCCAGTCTACTGCTGTTGTTCTTTGGTCATGGGCAACAAATGGACTTGAAGCTACAGAAACACCACCGTATATTGATGGGTTAAACTGGTAACCTAGCTCCATAGAGATTGACACATTTTCAATATCACGTATTGCTTTACCATTGCTGTCTGCCTTTAAGTACTTTCTTCCTTTTTTGTAAGCGTGGAAAAATTCTTCTGTTAAAGAAAGGCTTAACTTATCTGTGAATGAATAAGACTGAGAAAGAACAAGGTAAAGGTAATCTACTGTAGTTCCATGCTCTTTGGTCTTAATATTTAAATTTTTAGCGTAGTAAAGAGTGTTTGAGAGACTAAGTCCACTCTCAAATGATCTTGACACAGAAACTGAAGGTCTTACTAGGCCGTAAGAGTTTTTAGAAACTCTCATGTCATGATCTGGGTAATATCTACCTTCAAGAGCAGCTTTTACGTTAACTCCGTGATCTTTTTGATTTAAAATTCCTGACCTTGAATACTTAATTACTTGCCGAGACATAGTAGTATCCATTTCTCTTTCTTCTTTAGTTGCAGCTTGCCACTTTTTACTTGTTGACCATCTATTTTCTAGTCTTAGACTATCTTTTTCTGAAAGCTTCCATCCTAAGTAGACAATGTTTGTCATACTGACACCATTGATCTTATGATCACTATTTTTAGTTGCGTCAGTAGCAGAAAGAATGTTTAAGCTAGCTGGTGATTCTTTTAGTTTTTGCCAAACGCTCGCGTTTGCTGTTGTAGTGTTTGTGGCGGCTGACTCTGCTCCAAGCGCTGATCCTGCTAGCGCTAGTCCAAGAATTGTCGCTGCAATAGTCTTCTTGTTCATCTCAAAACTCCTTAAATAACGTTAGTTTTCTTTCATTTATTATTAATGCTATTTTTTAAAATAAACTACATGTTTTTGT
Source organism: Bacteriovoracaceae bacterium (assembly GCA_018675575.1). Lineage (GTDB taxonomy): Bacteria > Bdellovibrionota > Bacteriovoracia > Bacteriovoracales > Bacteriovoracaceae > M0603. Next base: position 13,831 of record JABGXW010000080.1, read on the forward strand.
TTACAATTCGCAACAAGAATTTAAGATTATTGAAAAAATGACACCCCCCTGTAAGAAAATGTTAGAAACTTACATTTGTGATCCCTCGCAGGACAGCATTTTAATTAAACTTAAATGATATGTGACAAATTGACACTAAAACAAAATAATAAATTATGGAAATTTTATCAACATTTCTAATTAAAATTGTATTTATCTTTGAATATTTAATTCATGGGCTTCTTATGCCGTTTGTATTTCTTTTATTGCCTTTTATTAAGAAGTTAAGAGTGCGGTATTCATTAGAAATGAAGTTTAATTCTAAAAATATAACCTTGCATCCAGAGTTTTGCTTTGAGGTTTCCAGTGAAGGTGAGTTTGAACAAATAGCACCTATAATGATGTCATTGTTGAAAAATAATAAGGCAGTGCAATTAATCATAGGTTCAAAATCCTTAGTGACTAAGGCCTTAGAGCTTGAAGGTCATTATAAATCATTAGATGTGAGAATGGTTCCCCTTGTAAGCTTCTTTTGGATCAAGACTCCCTTCACATCAAATTTATTTTCTCTCATCAGTACTGGAACATTGGTTCTTTGTCGTTATGATTTTTTTCCAGAATTAATGATAATTGGCTGGAGAAAATCGAAGAAATTTATTCTGGTCTCGGCATCTTTAAAAAATAAATCAGTTTCAGGACTTTCGGGGTTCTATTGGAAGGGAGTGTATTCCTTATTTAGTCAGATTATTGCAGCCTCGTCCTTCGAAAAGAGACAAATTCAAACGCTTTTGCCCAACTATACAGGTCCAAGCTTTGATTTTAGGCAATTACAAATATTAGACAGGATTGAAACGTCGTCAGATAAATTAAACAGCTGGAATAATAATCAGCAATTCTTAGATATCATTAATATTTTCTCAAAAATGGAAAGGATTATCATTGGAAGTTGCTGGGAACCTGAATGTGATATTTTTCTAAATAAAGAATTAGTAAAAGATATTATTGAAAAAAAAGTTATAGTTGTTATAGCCCCTCATATACTTAGTGACTTCTTTATTCAAAATCTGTCAGATAGAATCTTGAATTATTCAAAGGATTTGAATGTTCAAGTCATCAGTGATCTAGAATTTCAGACTAATACCAATGCAGGGTTTGTCTATATTCTTCAAAAAGCTGGAATTTTGGTTGAAATTTATCAATTATTTGGACATGCTTTTGTTGGAGGTGGATATGGAAGGTCTATACATTCTGTTCTTGAACCTTATATTTCGGGTTGTCAGGTCTATTGTGGACCAAAGACACATAGATCGACAGAGTTTGATTTAATTATTTCAAAAAATAAAGAACAAGCTATAATAATTGAGAATCAAGTTGATTTCTATCAAAAGGTAAAAGAAAAAAATAATGCTAAAATATCAATGGCCATTATTGAAAGAACAGAGTTAACTCATTCTTTTGAAAAATATTTAGATTTTCTATTGGAGGGATCTTGATAAATAAAAAATTTAACATGGCCCTTATAGGAAAAAACTATTTATCTTTTCTTCTAAGCATTGAGTTAATGGAATGGAATATGAAGGTGATCATCCTTGATGATAAACGAGTCACATATGGACAGCATTATACAGACTATCTTTGTCAGCTTGAATATTCCTTTCTTATGCTTTGGGGTGAAGATCGACAAATCGAACCCTTTCAAAAACTACAACATTATATAGTAAAAAAACCATTTTCAATTATTATAGGCCAACATCGAGTCTTGTTAGGAAATTCCCCTGCTCAAAACCTCAGTGAATTAATTCGAAAATTTCCCAACTTTTTTCTTTATGAGGAATTAAAGGAAATTAATTTATTTCTTTGCGATGAAGATAAGCAAGCCCAATTTAATGATTCTTATTATGCCTTTTGTAGCAGACTTGCAGAAAACTCTTTTCGGTTTAGAACTTCTCAAAACCTATCGCTAGGGTATACTCTTTCTCTCTGTCCCGAAAATATTAAATTTATTTTTTCTGTTTTTGAAAAAGCATTTTTAAATCAAGATAATTTTAAGGAGCCAGATGACACCTTAAATATTAAAACATTTCTTTATCTTACTCGAGGTATTTTTCATAGAAAGTTATCAATAGGCGCTACTGAATTTGAGTTGTTTCATCTTTTCCTCTCTCTATTATCGCCGCACTTCCAACTTGATCACAAAGCATTGATGGGAGATTTATTGCCTATTTTTACTGAAAGAGGGGGAGCTTTCAAAAAAACGTATATTAAGGATTGGCTCTTTGAAAAAAAACGACCATGGTCTTTAGAATTATCTAGCTATGAAGGAATTATTCATCCTCAGAAAATATCTTTATTAGGAGGAAGACCAGAGAGTATTCCAGTTAAAGTAGATGTAAAAGAAAAAAGCTTTAGGTCTATTGATTTAAGATTTGCTTTAAATGAAAAAGCAGATTTGAAGCTTGGACTAGAAGGACAAAGAGTATTTTATACCAGAAGTCAAAAAATTGGTGGACAGAATCCTTTTTGGGAAGGTCGCTTCCAGAAAAATGGAGGCGTATTAAAGATATATAATAGATCCTATAAAGGAATGAAAATTGACTTCATTAAAAACTTTATTATTGCAGAACTTGAAAAAGACCTGAGTATTATATGTAAAAGACCAATAACAAACCTATTAATAGAATCAATACATTTTGGTCATGATTTATGTTTAGAAGAGAAATCATTTAAATCTAGTGGTTTTAAACAAGACATGCCTTTGTTATCTAAAGTCGAGGTTTATGACTGTACAGCACCAGGTCTAGATGATCTTCTTAAAAATGTTCATTATTTTGGTCCTTTAAAACGTGGATCTTTTGGACTTTTTTCAACCCTGATGGAAATAAAGGACGGCCCATCGTTATAATCGTTTTGTTTGTTATAATTATTCCATGAATAAAAAATTTCACTTTTTTATTGCATTAAAGGCGTTTTCCAACAAGGGACAGACTGCAGTGGAGTATGTTTTACTTTTTGCCGTAGTAATCGTGATGACTTTGGCCCTTATGAAGCAAATTAAAGACCGAATGGTAGGTGATATAAGTAATTGTACTGCAAACAGCAAAGATTTAGGCTGTAAGTTAAGGGGTGCATTCCCGACAGGTGGTTATGAAAATTTTCGTTATTTCAAAGTGATGTAGCTTTTCAGATGGATTACAACCTCTAATTAAACTAAAATTTTCTTGTTAAAACTATTTGATCACAATAATATCAGGTGGTTATCTACTGTGAAATTGACTGTAATTGTAATATATACACGTAACGCAGAATGTTATAGAAAGAAATTATAAAACTGATATAACTTCCTTGTAATAACCATACGCGTCAGGTCACTTAAGGCCACGTTTATCTTTGGGAAGGAGATAATATGAAAACTTTATCAAAGTCAAAAAGAGCACAGTCTTTCTTTTTGGCAACAATGTTAGTAGCAGGGGCTGGAATGACAGCTGCTAAAGCTGATACAAAGGGTTCCTTATTAGCAGACACAGATTCGATTTTAAATTCAGAGCAAATTGATATTGATGGTCAGTTCAAAAAGAAAAAAATTGATGCTAAGCAATTAGCTAAATTGAGAAAGAAAATTGAAAAAAGACATGAAGAAATGATTCAACAAAAGATTGAAGACATTAGACTTCAAGAAGAACTGAAGCTAGGTCAAAAGCTACAATCTATTTTTACTGACAATACCCAAAGCTCTGATGCTATAAGTATGGGGCAAGCGGCAATTGCAAAGCAAGCAATAGTAGGTTCTGCACCGACTTTATTAGAAGCTAAGAAGAACAGAGTTATTCCATCAATGGGATTATTAAAAGTTAAATCTGATAATACAAACTTTGATTCTTTAAATGCAAACATTGGCTTTGAAACAACTATCAAAGAAAGATTTATCGTAGGTCTGTCAGTTGGTTATAGTAACTTAGATATCAAAGATGTAAATCCTAACTACGCTTATTCATCATATAATCCGTATGCATACAATGGTATGTATAATCCATATGCATCCAATTCTAATTACAATACGGGTAGAGAAATGAGCTATAAACAATTAGATATAGCTATAAATGGAAAATTTTATGTTCTTAAAAATTCAAAAATTAAGCCTTTTGTAGGATTAGGTGCAGGCTTTAGAAGAGCGACTTTAGAGTATAACACATCAGATCCTTTCTTTAATCAAGCAATTGGTTTAGGAATCGGACAAACTTTAGAAGAAGCTGAATATGTTGGAAATTATGTAACCGGTGAAGCTAGTATTGGAGCCGACATGAATATTTCTTCAACAATTGGTGCAAGGCTTGCTGTTAACTACAGTAAAGGGCTTACAAAAAGCTCACAGAATGCAAATAGTTCAGATATAAATAATACTTTTTATCAATCAGCAGATCAGAACAATCTTGATAATGTTGGTAGAGAAATTGAGGGCGCTAGTATGTTAGGTATCTCAGCAGGGCTTATCGTAAATTTTTAATATGAACGCCCTAGGCCAAATAGCTTAAAGCATTATAATATTTTCTTCTCAGTAAAAAGGCGAGGTATATACCCCGCCTTTTTATTTCTATTACTTCTGATTACTTTGTTTGCCTATCCTTATTTTTGATTTAAAATAAACAATATCTTATAGTCACATGACTCAGTCAATACTTAGGAGTAATTAAATGACTTCAACCTTAAAAGAAGTTTATATTGTTGATGCCAGAAGAACGCCACAAGCAAAATCTGGATTAACTTTAAAAGACGTACAGGCACCCTTTTTAGCTGCATCACTCGTAAGACGCATGCTAGATAAGGCCAATATCCCTAATGACGAAATTGATGAAGTTATATTTGGAAACACTGGCTCTCCTGCAAAATATCCAAATGTCGGAAGAGTGATTGCTCTAGAAGCTGGTCTAGATAAAAAGACTAGTGGATACACTGTACATCGAAACTGTGCTTCAGGACTAGAGGCAGTTTCTCAGGCATTTTTAAAAATTACAAGCGGACGCTCAGATGTTATTGTTGCAGGAGGTGTAGAGAGCATGTCTCAAATGCCACTTATATATTCTAAAGAAATGACTGATCTATTTGTTAATGTGATGAAGTCAAAATCCTTTTCAGATAAGGTCAAGGCCTTAACTGCATTTAGGCCACCTTTCCTTTCTCCAATTATCGCAATTGAACAAGGATTAACAGATCCCTTTTGCGGATTAAATATGGGATTAACGGCAGAGCTATTAGCAAGAGAGTTTAACATCTCCCGTGTTGAGCAAGATGAGTTTGCAAATAGATCACATGCTCTCGCTATGGCCGCTACGAAAGAAGGTAAGTTTGATGATGAAATAATTCCTGTCATTTACGGACCTAAGCTTGATAAAATATTAAATTCAGATGTTGGTCCAAGAGAGAATTCAACTATTGAAGGGCTATCAAAGATGCGTCCTTATTTTGAAAAAAAATCAGGAACTGTAACTGTTGGCAACTCTTGCCCTATCACCGATGGGGGTTCTGCTTTATTATTTTGTAGTGAGGAAGCACTAAAAAAGTACAATTTAGAGCCTATGGCGCTCATAAAAGATTTCCATTTTCATGGTCTAGAACCTGAACGAATGGGGATGGGTCCTTTATTAGCGATGGATGGTGTATTCAAGCGAACAGGTTTTTCGTTGGATCAAATGGATTTAGTAGAAATTAATGAAGCATTTGCAGCTCAGATAATTTCAGTTAGAAAAGGCTTAAAAGAAAAAGATATCGCAGCAAGGTTTGGGCTTGATATGGTTCATGGTGAAATTCCTGATGAAAAGTTTAATGTAAATGGTGGAGGAATTGCTTTGGGTCATCCCGTTGGATCTACTGGCAGTAGATTGATTGTAACACTTGCCCATGAATTAAAGAAAAGAAAAGCTGGTCTCGGTGTTGCCTCTCTATGTATTGGTGGCGGTCAAGGTGGTGCAGTTGTAATTGAAAACTTGGTTAAATAAGGACTAATCTATGTCATATAAAAGAATAAGTTATGAAATAAAAAATAAGTATGCCTATATTGGCTTCGGATATAATTGTGATAAAGCAATGACAGTTCTAGATGAAGAATCTCTTCGAGAATTAAGAGATATTGTAAATGAGGCATCGGCTGAAGAAAAAAATATCGATGGGGTCATTTTTCACTCCCATAAAAAAGATTGTTTTTTAGCTGGAGCAGATATTAAGCTAATATCGGCAATGAAGACTGAAAGTGAAGGTGCTCATGGTGCTGAGCAGGGACAAATAATTTTTAATGTTATTGAAGACCTAAAAGTTCCTTCCATTGCCTGTGTAAACGGTGTTTGCCTCGGAGGAGGAACCGAGCTATCCCTGTCCTGCTCAATGATTATTTGTTCAGATAATACAAAAACTCAAATGGGTCTTCCAGAGGTTAAGCTTGGAATCATACCAGGTTTTGGTGGGACATTTAGAATGCCTAAAAAAGTCGGATTACCTACTGCCTTGGATTTAATTTTAACAGGTAAAAGTTTAAACGCTAGAAAAGCTAAACGAGTTGGCATTGCAGATGGTGTTTATCCAAAAGAAAGATTATTAACAATGGCCTTGAATCATTTAAAAAAACAAGACAAAAAGCAATCTATAAAAGAAAGTTTAGGCCATTTCGCTGCCGACAACTTCCTTTCGCGTAAAATAATTTTTCAAAAAGCTAGAGAAAATGTTTTAAAAAAAACAAAAGGGTTTTATCAAGCACCTTTGAAAATTCTTGACGTGATGGAAGCAGGCATGATGAAAAGTCGTACTGGATATCTTGCAGGAGAGGCGCAGGCATTTGGAGAGTTATGTGTTGGTGAACAAAGTAAAAATCTTCAACACCTTTTCTTTCTTATGGAAGCTACTAAAAAATATAAAGGTTTAAAGGCTGAAAATGATATTCCTATCCTAAAACGAGGAGCCGCTTTAGGAGCTGGAACAATGGGAGGGGGAATTGCTTGGCTTATGGCAGAAACTGATATGGCCCCCATTCTTAAAGATTTAACTCCTGAGGCCTTAGAATTAGGACTTAAACAGTCAGCAGCAAACTTTCTTGGACAAATGAAAAGAAAAAAAATGTCTTATGATCAATTTGAGAGAAAGCAAAGAACAATTAGTCCTGAATTAACATATGATAGCTTTGGTCAAGTTGATTTAGTCATAGAAGCAATTGTGGAAAATATAAATATCAAAAAATCAGTTTTTGCAGAAGTTGAAAAACATGTCTCAAAGTCTTGTGTATTAACCTCTAATACATCAAGCCTAAGTGTTGAAGAAATGTCTACTGCTTTAGAATATCCTGAAAGGTTTGCAGGACTTCATTTTTTTAATCCTGTTAACAGAATGCCTCTGGTTGAAATTGTAACCCATAGTAAAGTTGCTCCAGAAACAATAGAAGCTCTTTATAGCTGGTGTTTAAAAGCAAAAAAAAAACCGGTTGTTGTAGCAGATGGGCCAGGATTTTTAGTCAATAGAATTCTTATGCCTTATCTTAATGAAGTAGGCTTTCTATTAAAAGAAGGTGTTTCAATGAAAGATGTTGATGATGCCTGTTTAAATTTTGGTATGCCAATGGGCCCTTGCCGTCTTCTTGATGAGATTGGACTAGATGTTGGTGTTAAAGTTGCAAAGATCTTACATGAAGGTCTTGGCGATCGTGCTGCTACAAGTGACCTCTCTCAAGTGGTTGTAGATAAGGGATTTCTAGGTAAAAAGAATAAGAAAGGTTTTTATTTATACGATGAAAAAGGGAAAGTAACAGGAGTTAATGAAGAAGTTCAAAAGCTTTTACCAAGTGAAAATATCAAGATGTCTGAAACCGATATTCAGATGAGGGTCTTTTTACCTATGATAAACGAGGCTTCGATTATTTTAGATGAAAAAATAGTATCTAAAGCTTCCGATGTTGACTTGGGTCTTATTTTTGGTATAGGTTTTCCTCCTTTTCGAGGAGGGTTACTCAAATATGCTGATAGTCAAGGTTTAGATAGAATCTTAGAAGTAATTGAAAAATTTTCTAATACAGTTAATGATAAACGATATAATGCCTGCGATTATCTTAAGAATTTAGTTGATAAGAAAATGAAGTTCTACGATATTTAATGCTTTTATCATTTTGTAGATACTTTTTTAGCTATGTCTTCCGTGCAAAAACACGTCAGAAATTATTATTTTTGGCGGTGTTTGGACTCTTTCTATCCTCATTTTCCTTATTAGTACTTCAGTCCACCATGGGCGGTTTGCAAAATAATCTTATAACAAGATCTAAATCTATTGATGGATCCGCCATCATCTACTTACATAAAGCACATAAATCAGAATTCAAAAATATTTATCAATATTTAAATAATAAAAATATAACTTACAACTCAGAATACGAATTAGAATTATTAATTAGGCATAGAAATTATTTAAGCCCTATCGTTGTCCATGGTGTTGATTCGAAAGACCCGCATGGAATTCCTCCTTTTTTAGAAGGTAAAGAATTTGAAGATATGGTGATAGGTATGGACTTGGCATCTAAAATTGGGGCATCTTTTGGTTCAAAAGTACAAATAATCTCTCCGGCTCACGTTGATCCTTTTTTTGGTGATATTCCAAGATCAGCTGTTATCTATCTTGATGAGTTGATAAGAACTGATGTGCCCGAGGTTGACTTATTTTCTGGGTGGATGCGTTTAGGCCTTTTACATAATTTAACTAGAGAAATAGTCATAAATAGAATCAGAGTTTTTGACGTCGATGAGGCCATGCTTAACGAGATAAAGAATGAAACGTCTGGTTTTACAAATATTAAATCTTTTAATACATGGGAAGAAAGAAATGAGACATTAGTCTGGGCGTTAAAGCTAGAATCAATAGTGATGATTTTCTTGTTCATTGCAATGACTCTTTTGGTTTCACTTTGTATCACATCTGGTTTGCTTATCTTCTTTGAAAAAATAAAAATTGACTTAGCAAGTTTCTGGATTTTAGGCTCTTCGAGAAAAAATCTAGAAAAAGCATCTTCATTATTCTTGATATTGATTTGTAACTTGTCCGTAATTATGGGCATTGCTTTTGGTCTGATTTTTCTTTATTATTTTGATAAATATGGGGTTGAGATATTACCAGATGTATTCGTTGATAGAAAAATTCCAATTTATGTAACAATTAAAGGTGTTCTGATATCATTTGCAGTCCCCACAATCATTTCAACTTTATTTACCTTTACATCTATAAAGCAGTTTAAGAAAGATCAATCATATTTAAATCATATTAGATCGGTTGGCTAATTTTCATTTAACTTTTACAGGTCTTGATAATAACTCTATCTCTAACGATTTATAATTTGTTTCTGCCATCATGTTTTTTATTTTAAGTTTTGATTCATTAATATCTTTGTCTATTTTTCCAGTAAGATAATAATAATTTATATGTTCGAATGACTTTGTAATAAGCAGATCGTACTTTTTTACAATTTTGCTTAGGTCGTCTTTTGAGTTTGGCCTTATCATAAAGGAACCTGTGAATAATGCCTTCTTCCCATTATTTACATCCTCAACCATTAATCCTAGCTCATTTCTTTCAGTAAAATGATATGACTTTCCTCTAGAGATAAAATCTACATTTGCTTTTTGTTTAACTAGTGAATTGTATTTTTTATATTTTTCTATAATCTTGTTATTATTTGAAGTCTTTGATTTTACAACAATTGGTATTGTCTTTTTTAAAAATGCTTTATGTTGCAATCGGTCTCTTATAGGTAAATCAGTCACAGGATGAGACCTTTTGAAAAAAAACTTTACAAGTATTATGACAATAATAATAACACCAATAAGAATATATAAAGCTTTATTAAAGTTATTTCCCATATGCTTGCTCTACTATATGAAAATTTATAAGAGGTATTTTTACTTCATGATATTCATTGCTTTTTGAAATGATTATAGCGTATACAGACTTATCATCTAGAACAATGTCTTTTATAGTTTTAATTTTTAAATTGTTTTGCTGTTGCCAGCTGTTTCCAAACTGTAAAATTGAGTAAACTTTATTATCACGTATGTTAACAAATAGATGTGATTCTTTATTAAGAATCACATCTGTTATTGCCGTCGTTGCAGCGGTTAATAAAATAAGGTTCTTTTCATCTTTTGCATAAATTGACTCTCGTTGATCAGTAAATAGCTGTGAAAAACCTTTTGGAAATTTGATCACTTTGTTAGATATATGATAAGTAAAGTTGTATAATTGGTCTAGAGATTCTGTAATTAACTGATCTTGCAATATGTAAATATTTTTGTTATTTTCTTTCTTGCTGATAATTGTAAATATTTTCTTCTGTAGATCAAACTTGTATATATCTCTTTCATTGTAAAGTTTGATACTATTGTCATTACAAGCGATAAGAGAATAGATCTCTTTTGTAGGTAATATATATTCTGATGTTATATTATTTGTAGTAATTAATATAATGCTTTTTGAGTTATCTATAGAAACATATTCTGAATCCGAACAAACTCTATAGCTCATTTTTTCAGAATACTCTCTAATGTTTTTACTATATAATATATACTTTTCAGAAACATTTTTAAATTTTATATCTATAATATCATTTGAATTATCAATCTTTTTATTAATGATCCCATCTTTTAAATTTAGTGAACTTGAGACCTTTTTCTCAAAAGTATTTGATTGTATTTTTAAATTATACTTTCTTGATTTTGACTTGATTAAATCCCTTGTAAAAAAGTTATGCTTTTTAGACCTTTTGTTAAGAATTATATTTGAACTGTTCTCATTCTTTTTTTGACCTTTCTTAAGCGGTGAACTATTTTGAATTACGTTACCTAATGTCGCTTTAGATGGATTATTATTTATAATGATATTAGATTGAGCTTGAAGTTTTCCAAGAGGAGTGGCAAAAAAATTTATTTTCCAATTTGTTAAAACTCCTTGGTCAGTATTTGCTCCATCAATAACTTTTAAAGTCCAGTCTCCTTTTGTGGATTCTCCAAAAAAAGCATTTGATAGAAGAAGCCCGTTATTTATATTTGATTCAAGAATATTAGAATTAATATTCAATAGTATGCTTTTTGTATTGCTCGGCGAGGTAAGTTCTAACCCTATATCCCCCGCATAGGGATGAGTCATTGTAAACATGACTTGAACTGTAAAAACTTGTAACTCATCATTTACATTTATGATGCTGCTAACTCCTGCAGAATCACTGTCAGGAATTAGCAAGCTGAGATTTCCTGAATCATGTGACCAATTTGTATTTGTTAAAGTTTCTAAATAATCAGAGTCTTGATAATTTTCTGCCATGAGAATAGCTGCGTTAAGATCTATCACTCCAAAGCCATACCAGTTATGGAAAAAATAATTTGCCGAATTCCTTGTCCAACCTTCTTGATAATTATGATTAAAGAGATTTGCATTGTCAGGATGTCCCGTGACTCCTCTTTGTGGATCAACCTTTCGAGCTGTTTTTGCAATAATATATTTCACGTCCCGCCAAGACAAATTTGGATTAGCTTCAAGAATAAGTGCTACTCCACCAGAAACTTGAGGAGCAGCGGCTGAAGTTCCATTCATGGTTGCTGTGTAATTACAATTTGTGTTGCCAAAAAGTCCAAGATCAAAATCATTATAACCCTCATCTATTGAAGACATTCCTTTTGAACAACTAGTAGTATCAGTTGTTATTATAGCAGGCAAGGCAACACCAAATTCTCCTCCATATGCTGAAACCCATATGCTTGATCCTGGAGTTGAATAACTAGAACTTATACCAGATGCTCCGACGGCACCTACAACAATTAGATAAGGTGTTGATTGATCTTCTTCTAGGTTTGCATTCCCATAATAATATCCTTGCAGTCCTGAACTGCAGTCTTGTAAATTTGACTTATATTCATTTCCAGCCGCTTTTACATAAATTGCACCTAGTCCATTTCTTAATTCATCGACACCATATTTGTATTGCTCTATTTGAGCAGTAGGGAGTTGAACAAAATCACAAGTTGAACGTCCATAACTATAATTAAAAATATCAAATGGCCCATTTTGTTGATCCAAATCTTTTGCAAAAGATCCATTGGTTCCCACATATCTAAATGTTCCTAAGCTTGCACGTGGAGCGACTCCTGATACACCGATAGAATTTCCATCAACAGCAGAAATAAGACCCGCAGTAGCTGTACCATGGGCCATCAGTCCTGAGCTTCCGTTATTGTCAGAACTTGTTCCATGCCAGTTACTTCCGCTATAATTTCTTGAAAGTTCCGTAATAATTCTCGCTCTTAAGTCGGGATGAGTTTCTTCAGTACCATTGTCTGACACTGCAATAGTTACACCTAGTCCAGTATAGCCTTTGTCTCTAACAGGGTCGTGATTTATGTCTTCGTTAATTAATCCACTATAAAGGGCATAAGCTGTTTGCGTCGTATTTTTAAGATGCCATTGCATTTCCATTTGAGGATCTTTTGTGGGCACTATATATTGTGATCTTGGTAAATCAGAAAGACCTTCGTAAAAACTTACGTCTTGATTTGTTTTACGAATATCGTCCGAACATGATTGAAATAAAAATCCATAAATGAAGATATGACTGATGAAAATTATGACTAATTCGATTTGTTTATACATCAGCAACATATCGGATTTCTTATGTTTAAGCTGAGCGTTTGCTATGACCTTTGCGCGAAAGAGCGATTCTTTTGCGATTAATATCAATCTCTTTAATCTTAACCGATACTTTTTCTCCGACTTTGAGTATATCTAGTGGATTTTTGATAAAAACATCGGCCATTTCTGAGATATGAAGTAAACCATTTTCCTTGATACCTAAGTCAACGAAGGCACCAAAATTTGTTATATTTGTAACGACACCTGGGTACCAGTCATCTTTCTTTAGATCAGAAATACTGGAAACATCATCTCTAAACTGCATTGATTGAAATTCTTCTCTTGGGTCTTTGTCCGGTGAAGAGAGAGATTGTACTATGTCGGCATGGGTAAAAGGTCCTACTTTTTCCTTAAAGTTATCATCATGATTAAGTTTAGTAATTAATTCTAAGTTTTTTAAAATTTGAGTAATTTCTAGGTCATTATTTTTTGCCCACTCAAGAATTAATTGATATTTTTCAGGATGAATAAAAGTACTGTCTAAAGGATTAATTCCGCTATAAATCTTCAAGAATCCTGCTGATAATAGAAAGGCCTTTTCTGAATACCTTGAGATTTTCATTAATTGTTCTCGACTTTCAAATGATCCATTTTTTTCTCGATGAGAGACTATATTTTTTGCAAGGATTGGTCCTATTCCTGAAATGTATGACAGAAGTGGTGCAGACGCTGTATTTAGGTCGACTCCTACATAATTAACGCAATTTTCTACTACTGCTTGTAATGATTTATTGAGTTTAGATTGATTAACATCGTGCTGATATTGACCTACGCCTATAGATTTAGCATCAAGTTTTACTAATTCTGCTAAGGGGTCTTGGAATCTTCGCGCTATCGATATAGCACCTCTAACTGTTGGGTCAAGTTTTGGAAATTCTGCTCTTCCTATTTTGGAGGTTGAATATATTGAGGCACCGGCCTCGGAAATTGATGTTACATGACATTTTAATTTATTTGCCTTGATAACTTCTGTCTCAATAAATTGTAAAGTCTCGCGTCCATAGGTTCCGTTACCGATCGCAATATGTTTAATGTTATGTTTTCTAATTAAGTCAATAATGATCTTCTGGGCCTCTCGCTTTTTATTTATTGGAGCAAAGGGATAGATCACCGTATCTTCTACATACTTCCCTGTATCACCTACTAAAGCAATTTTACAGCCAGTTCTTACTCCTGGATCTATCCCTAGTACTTTCTTGGGGCCAAGATAGGGCATCAGTAATAAATTCTTTAAATTGATACCAAAGACATTAATGGCAGCTTGATCAGCATATTTTTTTAGTTCTGCTTTGAATTCAAGATCTAACGAGGGATGGATATACTTTTTAAAGGCATTTTCACAACATTCTTTTAAAATATCTAGACAGTCATATTCTTTTTTTAAGTAGGTCAATCTAAAAATATTTATTGCTTCATCAAACTCAAATAATAAATTAATCTTCAAAACTTTTTCATTCATGCCTCTTCTCATTGCTAAATAGCGGTGAGCATTTTTATCTTTTCTTAAATCTATTATTTTTTGTTCAAATTCAAAATAATCTTTGTATTTTTCAAAACCTTTAACCTCATAGGCCTTCTTTCTTTTTGTGGATCTGTAGATTGCTATTTTTCTACAGATAGTTCTTAATTCTTCCTTAAGAGTGGAATTATTTGATATGTCTTCAATGATGATATCCTTGATGCCAGATAGAGCATCTTCTTCAGATGTTATTTCTTCTTGATCTGAAGTTAAGAGTTTTAAATTCTTTTGTAATTCTGTTTTTGAAACTTTACCATTAATAATTGATTCTGCAGTTGCACCTAGACCTTTTTCCTTGGCAATTGTTCCTTTTGTTTTCTTTTTTACTTTGAAGGGGGCGTAAATATCTTCTAGCTGCACAAGAGTGTCTGCGTTTAGAATTAATTGTTTAAGTTTAGGTGTAAGTTTTTCTACAGTTTCAAGTTTACCTAAAATAAATTCACGCCTTTTTTCACGTTCATGATATTTTTCGTGATTGTCAAAGACCGATTGTATTTGCACTTCATCCATACCTCCTGTTGCTTCTTTTCTGTATCGGGTAATAAATGGTATAGTGCAATCTTCTTCAGTTAAAAGCTTTATTAAGACTTCTATTTTATTGGCATTTAAATTTGTATTTTTTACTATATAATTTATATTATTTTGTGTTAACGACATCAATATACTTCCTTAAATATTTATGTTATTGATTTTTACTGGTTACTCAGGGTAATAGAGGCCACACCTTTTTTAAAGAGAGAAATAAAAAATGTCTGTTTTTGATGGCATAGTAGTCGGTAATGGCATAGCATCACATGTGACGCTCTATTACTTATCATTAAGATTGCTTTGCCTAGAAAATAAGAATAGTCTACCAAAGAGATTGCTTATTCTTGAGAGTCCAGTCAATAAACCTTGTTCTTTATATTCAACATGTCATGCAGGAACAATTAATGCACGTGACGGTATCTCCCCACTTGGAGACATGATTAAACAGTCTTATGTTAAATTATGTGAATTTGTTAAGGAGAAAAATCCACTTGGAGTATATGAAGGATCTCTTTATAAATCATATGACATCAGTGATGAGGTTAGACCAGAGTTAAGTAAAGAAAAACTTAACCTTCCTTTGGAGTCAGACAATATCTTTTATGGACATCAAGCTAATCATCACTTTTTTGATCCTCAAATCTTTTTAGATTGGACAAAATCTGAATATATTAAAAATTTTAATAATCTCAATATTACTGTGAACTATAAAAAAGCGCATATTACCAATATCATTTTGGATGGTGAGAATTATAATTTAACCTCAGGTGTGGATCAGTTTAAAGCTAGCTCTATCTTGCTTACGTCTGGAGCAGAGTTATTTTCTATATGGACTAAAGAAGGTTGGAATTATCCTAAACTCACTCCCCGTGAAGGGGATTATTTATTGTTAAAAAATATAGACCTTGGAGATGAGTCTTTTTCGATCATGATCGTAAGTACAAATGTTATTTATAGACATTTCCGAAAAGAATTATTAATCGGAGGCACAACAAATATGCCTAATGAATATTTAGATAAACCTAACAATAAAGAGCTTAGGTTTTATCATTCAGAGTTTAAACATTTTTATCCTACTCTTCCTGACTATGATAAATTCGAAATTAAACGAGGAGCAAGAGTCAGAGGTCCTAAAAGGTATCCCTATTGCGGTGAACTCAACAAGGGGCTTTTTGCCATGGTAGGGCTTTATAAAAATGGCTTCACATTTCCTTTTTTAATGGCACCACCATTAGTTGAAGAGATGATCCAAAAAAACTTTCTCAAATGATCGATATAAGATAAACTTTTTCTATGAACTTAGATGGGAACAATGCTTCGCGGCAACCGAAACAAGATATTTCAACAATATTATGTCGTCTGAAACGACCTAAAAAGGCCGTCATAACAGCAGGTATGCCCTACGCAAATGGACCACTTCATATCGGTCATTTAGCAGGAGCACATGTACCGGCTGATATTTATTCACGATTTATGAAACTTATCATTGGTAAATCAAATGTTCTATTTGTTTGTGGTACCGATGACCACGGTTCGAATAGTGAAGTTGCTGCAAAAAAAGACGGAGTTACTACAAAAGATTTTATCAATTCAATTCATATAAAACAAAAAGCAACAATGGATAAATACTCTATTGGACTAGATACATATACTGGAACATCTCGGGACGAAAACTACGAAAAACATAAAGAAATTTGTCAGGGGTTTCTTCGTAAGCTTCATAAAAATGATATGCTTACAAAAAAAGCAAGCAACCAATGGTACGATACTGAGTTAAGCCTTTTTCTCCCTGACCGATATGTTCAAGGTAAATGTCCAAACCAGAACTGTAGTAATGAAAAAGCTTATAGTGATGATTGTGACGTTTGTGGAAGCCAGTATGATCCCAGTGAGCTTATTGATCCAAAATCCACTGTAAGTAATGCCACTCCAGTTTTAAAAGAAACAGAACATTGGTATTTGGACATGTGGAAAGTGACTGATCAATTAGTAGAATGGCTCATTACAAAACAGAAGACATGGAGAAAGGCATTGATGAGTGAAGTTCTTGGAACTGTTTATCCATCAGTTATTTTTCCAAATACCCATGAACCAGCTTTTAAAGAAATAAGAGAGACTTTACCTAAACATAAAACTCGATATGCACCAGGAAAGAAGGTCGTTGTTCAGTTTGATAATTTAACCGATCTTAAGAATGGAAAAAAATTATTAGCTAATAAGGAAATAGAAGTCGAGTTGATGGACGCTTGGGCCCACCGTTCTATAACGAGAGATGTGGGCTGGGGAATCCCCGTTCCTCTTGACCTTGAAGAAGGCATGGAAAATAAATCTCTTTATGTGTGGCCAGAATCTTTGATTGCTCCAATATCATTTACTCATGTAGCTTTAAAAAATAAAGGACTCGATACTAACAGCTATAAGGACTATTGGAATGATCCTGAAGCAAATGTTTATCAATTTCTTGGGGTAGATAATGTTTTCTTTTATGTACTTATGCAGGGAGCTATGTGGTTTGGAACTCAAGAAGACCCAATGAGACAACCAACTCCAAATGAGCTCCAGTTAACAGAAGTTTTTAGTAGTTATCATCTTCAAGTTGATGGCCAAAAAATGAGTAAGAGTAAAGGAAACTCTTATTCTGCTGATCAGCTCATAGATGAATTTGGCCATTCTGCAGATCAAATAAGATATTTCTTAGCAATTCTTAGTCTCTCAGAGAAATCATCTAATTTTGATTTTGAAGTATTAAAACAACGAAATCAATTTTTAGCAGGACCTATGAATGCTGCCTTTGAAAAGCCGATTTCAGCTGTTCATTCTAAGTTTGCTGGCGTTATTCCTTCAGGGAAGCTTATTGGAAAAACTGAAAAAGAAACTTTAAAAATAGTTCAAACGTATACTCGTTTTATGGAAAAGGGTGAGTATCCTAAGGCGCTTTTTGCAGTTGAAAATTATACCAGAATTATCAATGGTCTATTTAATCAATACAAACCCCATGACGATAGAATGCCCTTAGAACAAAGACAAGATGCACTTTATTCAAGTTTTTATATCCTAAAGAATATTCTCATTATGTTGTCTCCGGTGGTGCCTGAAACTATGGAAAAGCTGCGTCTTTCTTTAAATTTACCAGAATCTGTCTATTCTATTGATGAGCTTGGGAATCCCATGCCAGAAAACCACACAATCGGAAAACTAACAGAATACTTTCCTGCTGTTGAATAATATAAATCTTGAGAGAGTAATGGTGGCTTGAGGCAGATTTGAACTGCCGACCTCCGGGTTATGAATCCGGCGCTCTCACCAACTGAGCTACCAAGCCATTGAACTTACATAAAATAGGTCGCAAGAAAATGAATAATAAGGGCGATAAATTTGACTGTCAATAGATGATTCTAGTATTTGATTCTAAGATGAATATTTATAATATACCCACATTTAAAGAACTGTTGACTCATAGAGAATTTCACCAACTAACCAATTGGGTAGATCTCTTTATGTTGAAGCATGACCTCTATCCTTTAACTGGATATGGAGTAATTTCACTTTCAGGTGGGGCCGATTCACTTTTGCTAACTTTAGTACTGAAGCATCTTCAAATGCGTAAGAAACTCAAGACTCTTAAATTTGTTCATTTCCACCATGGAACAAGGTCTTCTCAGGACGAAGAACTTGCCTTTGTGCAAAAATTCACTACAAAGATTGGCATTGACGGTGATTTTATTTATTTAAAACTTAGACAGAAAAATAATGATCAGGTCATCTCAAACTTTGAAATGTTGGCCCGTGAGAAAAGGTATCAGGTATTAGAGGATGAGCTAAAAGTTGGTGACGCTTTATATATGGGTCATCATCTTGATGATTCTTTTGAGTGGTCACTAATGCAGCAATTCAAATCTTCTGAGCTTAGATCAACGTTGGGTATACCTGTCAAAAATGGGGCAATTAAAAGACCATTTATGTGCATGGCCAGACATCAAATTGAATACCTATTGAAACAGTTTAATATGTCTTATGCAATCGATCCAACTAATTATGATGCTAAATATGAGAGAAATTATTTAAGAAATAATATTATTCCAAAAATAAAAAAACAATACCCCTCGTATCTGAAAAACTACGTTGCCAGACAAAATAAGCTTGTTGAAGATAAGGTCCCATCTGTTACTGAAAGATGGAATTATATAAAAGATTTTTTAGGTGGAATCTTATTATTTCATCATTCAATTGGTGCAAAATTAAATAGCGATCAAGTAGTCGATTGTATAAAAGAATTGAGCTCTTTGAATCGGGGAAAAATTAGAGATCAACTATCAAAACTAATAATTGCGGAGCAAAATAATAAAAAAGGGCCCCTTTCTTTTTCTGGCGGAGTAAAAGTATATATTGATAAAAAGAGACTTTATTTCATCAATAGAGAAATAGCATCTAAAATTGAAAGTATAGATAACTTAATCCTAAAACAGTTGAGTTCTTCGCAGATTCCTGACGACGGGCTTGAATTAAAACAATATCCTCTAGAAAGACACAATCTCCTTTTTCCAAATATAGTCTATTGTCGAGATAAAAGTGCTCATCAGAAACTAGGACCTTCACTTAAGAAATGCTCTATTCTTCTTCCTCAATCAACACAATATTTAATAGATCATTCTATTTGGTTTCAAAGTTCAGATAAAATCTCAAAAATTAATGCTAAACTGACAATTGAAAGGCTGACCCCTCGCGTCAAGCAGCAGAAATAATTAGAAAATAACTTACAAGATAAGTTGTCCGTGCCTTGCTTCTTAATAACTGAATAAGTAAAGTAAATAACTTAAAATACCTAAACTAAGATTTGCTTAGTTAGGAAAATAAGGACCTGCATGAAACCACAACAAAAAACCTTCACTCTTTGGATTGTAGTTATTTTAATGATGGCACTTATTGCAAAAGTTGCTACAGAAGGGAAGAAGGGTCAACGACAAATTACATATTCCGAATTTGTAAGAGAAGTTGAAGCTAAAAAAATTAAAGAAGTAACATTTAAAGGCAAAAATACCATAACTGGAGAGTATATTGATCGCCATAAGCCTTATAAGTTTTTCTACCTTACTGGTAACACTGGTGATTACACACATAAGTTTTTAAATGATCACGGAATTGTCCCCAATTTTAAGATGGAGGATAAGCCGACGTTTCTGGCCTCTTTGTTAATTAACTGGGGCCCGATGATATTATTAATAGTTATCTTCTATTTTTTTCTCAAACAAATTCAAGCAGGTGGTGGAAAGGCCATGAGCTTTGGAAAGTCAAAGGCCAAAATGCTTTCTGCAAATGATATGAAAATTACATTTTCTGATGTTTCTGGAGTCGAGGAAGCAAAAGAAGAATTAAAAGAAATTGTCGATTTTCTAAAAGAACCTAAAAAATACACAAACCTTGGTGGTAAAATACCTAAGGGTGTTATTCTTGTAGGTCCTCCTGGAACAGGAAAGACCTTGTTAGCAAGAGCTGTTGCTGGTGAAGCTGATGTACCATTCTTCTCGATTTCTGGCTCAGATTTCGTTGAAATGTTTGTCGGAGTTGGCGCTTCTAGGGTACGAGACTTGTTTGAGCAAGGTAAAAAACAAGCACCTTGTATTATATTTATTGATGAAATTGATGCCGTCGGAAGACATAGAGGCGCCGGAATGGGCGGGGGTCATGATGAGAGAGAGCAAACGTTAAATCAGTTATTAGTTGAAATGGATGGCTTTGAATCAAATGAAGGCGTTATTTTAATAGCAGCTACCAATAGAATTGATGTTTTAGATCCTGCATTACTTAGACCAGGTCGTTTTGACAGAAGAGTTACTGTAGGACCTCCTGATGTAAGAGGAAGACTTGGTATTTTAAAAGTCCATACAAAATTAACTCCGTTAAATGAAAATGTTGATCTCGAAACTATTGCCAGAGGAACTCCAGGTTTTACGGGGGCTGATCTTGCTAACTTGGTAAACGAAGCTGCCCTAAATGCTGCACGCTTAAATAAAAAAGAATTAGAGACTGGTGATTTTGAAATGGCCAAAGATAAAGTTCTAATGGGTCCAGAAAGAAAATCAATGGTTATATCCGATAAAGAAAAAAGAGTTACTGCATATCATGAGGCAGGGCATACCTTGGTAGGACTCAAGCTTCCCCATACCGATCCTATTCATAAGGTAAGTATCATGCCAAGAGGCGGTGCTTTAGGTATTACGCAGACTCTCCCTGATGAAGAAATGCATAATCTTACTAAAGGTAAAGGGGAAAATTTTATAGCCTTCCTTATGGGTGGCCGTTGTGCAGAAGAATTGCAATTTGGTATTCAAACAAACGGTGCTTCAAATGATATTGAGAGAGCAACTGCTCTAGCAAGAAATATGATATGCAGTTGGGGTATGTCTTCAACTTTAGGACCAAGAACTTTTCAAAAAGCTAGTACTTATGCATTTAGCGGAGCGGGACAACCTGACTCTAACGATTTTTCAGAGGAGACTTCTAAGCAAATTGATAAAGAAATTTTTGATATTATTAATTCTAATCAGAATCTAGCGATGAAAATCCTCACAGAAAATAAAGATGCTCTTGATAGAATTTCTGAAGGATTAATTCTTTGGGAAACCTTAGATAACGAACAGATTCTAAAACTAGTAGAAGGTGAGGATATTGGAGCTCCGACGTTAGATGAGGAATTAAATTCTGGTATTGATGATTCCACTAAGGAAAGTGTCGACTTAGCTAAAGATGAGAAAGAAGACGATGATCAAAAGGATGAAGATGCTGGCGATGATCCAGTTATTGCTTAATGAAAGGCAATGCTTCAAGTTGGAATGCAATAGGAATCATCAACATCACCCCGGATAGTTTTTCTGATGGTGGAAAGGCCATTTCTGAGGCGGGATTTGTTGCCAGTCTGGATTACCTAAAACTAAATGATATTCATTATTTTGATATTGGGGCTGAATCAACCGCCCCTTTTAATAAGCCTATTACTCAAGAGGAAGAATGGTATCGTTTTGAAAAATTCTTCATCCCATATTTAAATTATTTCAATAATAAGGATGTGCTTAGTTTTGATACTTATAGACCTAGTATAATTGAAAAACTATGTCTTCATTTCTCAAAAAATAAAATTACCAACCGTATCATCTGGAATGATATTTCCGGAAAATATGATGAGTCTGTTACGAACCTTTTATTAAAGTTTAGTAATTTAAAATATGTTTTTTCACATAACCTGTCTCCTGAAAGGTCGATAAGTTCTTCACATATGGATCATATTTTAGAAACAAATGGTGCTGATGAATTCATGAAAAAAATTTCTGATTACTTCGAACAGACTGAACAGAGAGTCAGAAAAGATGGCCTATTAGACAGAGTGATTTTTGACCCTTGTTTTGGATTTAGTAAGTCTTTAGAACAAAATCTTATATTAATTGATCAATTAAATAGTCTCGTAAATAGATTTCACAATCAAGAGTGGATGATAGGTATTTCTAGAAAGTCTTTCTTGACCCAGTTATCTCTAGATCTTCATAATTCTGATAAAAATCTTTGCCGTGAACTTGCTCATTTTAAAATCTTAGACAAGTGGCAAGGTCAGTTTGGACGCCTTAATTGCCTCATTCGGCTACATAATCCCAATATATTTAATATGTTAACGCGCTGTAAGAGTTTGTTTGAATTGTCTTAGGGCGTCATACATGGCATGCTGTTATAAATAATCACAAATAATGAGTAGTTCTTTTTGTTTTTGGCAGAATAGACAAAGCTTAGCTATAATAGGTTATGCAATTCTCAAAAGTTGTTTTCTATTCAAAAGACTCTGCAGGCCTGTCTCAATTTCTAAATGAAATTTTTGATACAGATATAGAGTACATAGATGAAGTTATTAATCATCAATGTGAATTTATAAAGTTTGAAATTAGACATACTCTTATAAATATCAATAATAACGCTGCGCCACACGAGCAAAAATTAAAATTTACAGTTTCTGGCCCTGGTGAAATGGCAGCAATTAAACAAAAAATTGAATTTTTCTGCTATCGGCAGAACATGAATATAAGCGATCTTATAATTGATCAATCCTTAAATCACCTTCTCATAAGGGATCCTGATGGTCGAGAATGGGATTTTTCTGATATTAATCAAATATAAAATATAAAACAGTGATAATTATCTGCGTCAGGCCCTTTTTCTTACAAAACCAATGTAAGAAGTTGTAAGTAGCCATGTAATTTTTATACGTGTTTAATACGGCAACTTATTTATGGCAATAATTACAAAGGGAATGACAATGCAAGTAAAGGTTCTAATTGCACTATTTATCACAGCGACAATGACAGTTTCTATTGGTGCAAGTGAAAACAAGGTTATCTATGGAGAAGATGATAGATTAGATCTATACGAAACAACAGATTCGCTACATCTTGATCTAGCGAGATCAACAGCTGCTATGATTAATAATTCAAAAATATCAACTACTGGAGATGTGACAATAATATCTGGATCAACTCTCTCTTCTAGAGGTATTTGTAAAACAGCAAAATTTGCTAAGCAGATGACAGCTGCTAATTGCTCAGGATTCTTAGTAGGAGAAGATCTTCTAGTAACTGCAGGACATTGTATCAGAACTCAATCTGACTGTGATTCATCTCGCTGGGTATTTGATTTTGCTGTTGAAGTTAATGGTGAGTCTGCGTCAAAGGTTCCAACATCTTCAGTCTATAAATGTAAATCAATTATTTCTAGAGACTTAAACAGAGGTTCAAAAAATGACTTTGCGCTTCTTAGATTAGAAAAGAAAGTAACCGATAGACCAGTTCTTAAGGTAAGGACTGAAGGTAAAGTGTCAGACAATACAGCAATCGTTGTTATTGGTCACCCCACAGGGCTTCCAACTAAAGTTGCCGCCGGCGCTAACATTAGAACAAATACTAATTCTATTTACTTCAATGCAAACTTAGATACCTTTGGTGGCAATTCTGGTTCAGCCGTTTTTGATGCAAACACAGGAACAGTAGAAGGAATTTTAGTTCGAGGTGAGACTGATTATATATACGATAATGCTCAAGGATGTAGAGTACCTAAGCAATGTACTAATTCAGAATGTCGTGGTGAAGACGTCACAAGAATTACAAATATTAAAAAACTTATGGAAATCTTAACTAATGCAAAATAAAAAAATTTAGTAGAAATATCTTAATTGCTATTTTTATTAATAAAAAGCTCCTAAGGACGGGGGCCTTCTTTTAAAACTTTATTCAACTAAATTCTGACAAATCCTCGAGATATCCCTTGCTTAAAGGCTACGGCAATTTGAACCATATTGATCCTTGTGGCACATGTTATAAGATTAAAAGTGACACTGGTGCCATCTCATTCCCTTATCAATTCCTGGCTGGTGGAGATAAGAGATTGAAATTTGATAATTTTGAGTTGGCACAAAGTTCGCATTATAAATATGTGAGTAAAGCAAGACTGTAAGTCTCGCTATGAAAGTGAAATTATGTCAAGGATGACTAGATGATGAACGCGATTAAAGGCGGTTTATTTATAACCGCTTTTATCCTTTCTTCAACCGTGTTTGGGATGAAGACCACAAGGCTAATTGTAAAATTCAAAAATGGTGGAGTCATAAAGTCTCATTTTTCTTCCGCATCTGTAAAGTCTGCCAAAAGCCATGGTGAAGGAACAGTTATCATTCATGCTCAATCACACTTTGAGATGAAGGCCATGTTGGAGAGTTATAAAAATGATGACTCTGTTGTCTATGTTGAAGAAGATAAAATAATGAAACATTTTTATGAGCCGGGAGATGGAGCATCTATCAAAGACCAGCAGTATTCTTCACAATGGCATTATTTTGAATCTGATGGCGGAATTAATCTTCCCGCCGCATGGGATTTAACTCTTGGAACTTCTTCAACTGTTGTAGCAGTTGTTGACACTGGAATTACAGACCATAGTGATTTAAATGATAAAGTTTTGCCTGGTGCAGATCTTATTTCAGATCCTTATTTTGCAAATGATGGTGGTGGTCGTGATAGTGATCCTTCTGATCCTGGCGATTGGGTTCAGTTTGGTGATACTTGTTATCAGGGTTTCGCTACCAATTCTTCTTGGCATGGAACCCATACAGCGGGAACAATTGCTGCTAGTACTGGAAATGGAATCGGGGTGGCAGGAGTAAATTGGAATGCAAAAATCCTTCCCGTTAGAGTTTTAGGAAAATGTGGAGGCTATGAGTCAGATATCGCAGATGGAATTAGATGGGCCGCTGGCCAATCAGTTTCAGGTCTCGGTGCCAATCCAAACCCTGCAAAAGTTATTAATTTAAGTCTAGGAGGAATTGGTGCCTGCTCATTTACTATGCAAGCGGCCATTAATGAAGCTAACAGTCGTGGTGCCATTGTAATTGTGGCGGCAGGAAATGATAATGCAGATTTAAATTATCAAGCGTATTCTCCTGCAAACTGTTCTGGAGTCTTAGTAGTTGGAGCTTCTAATCGAGATGGAAGCAGATCTTATTTCAGTAATCATGGGAGTAAAGTTGACTTAGTAGCACCAGGTGGTGATCACTTGGGATCAATCTTATCTACTCATAATGGTGGAAGCCAAGGCCCATCCTTTGAAAGCTATTCTTCAATGACTGGTACATCAATGTCAGCACCACATGTTGCAGGCGTCGCTTCCCTCATGTTGGCAGTAACTCCTGGACTATATCCAGCTCAGCTTAGAGAGATTTTACGAAATACATCAAGCTCTTTTCCCTGGGGATCTAGTTGCAATTCTTCAATTTGCGGGCATGGCATCGTAGATGCTTACACGGCCGTAGTTGAGGCCTCTACAACTACTCCGGATCCAAATTATGTAGGCAATGATCATCCTCCTATCTCAGGAATTTCCGGTCAAGCCCCTCTTTATCGCGTCACAAATGACGATAATGGGGTAGGTTGTGGAACTATCATTTATGATGATAGTAATTCAAATGGACCACGGGGTGGAATGCCAGTCTTATTTTTTACTCTTTGTTTAATGATGTTGAAATTAACAGGTAAGAAAATAAAATTTAAAGATTAATTACTTTTTGTCTGATACGAAATTTGAATTTTATTTCCTGCTTTTGGAATGTATCCTTTCCAAAAGATAATACTATTTGTCTCGTTATCATAAGTAAATTTTGTTGTTTGCAAATTATTAACTTTAACAATTATTTTATAATTCCCATCTTTAACCGCTGGTATCTTATTCAAGGAAAAACTTTCTATTAAGTAGAGAATGCTATCAGAAAAATTAGCTAAGGTGTTGCTGAAGTTAGATTTAATGCTTGCATATCTCGATCTTGTTATTATTGAGGCCCTTTTGTACCTATTGCCGATACTTTCATAGCTTGTTAACAGGTCACTTCTTTTTGTATTAATTATCGAAAATACTTTAATTTTACCTTTCTTATTATTTTTAGCACGTGCTAGCTCTGTGATGTAATTGTCTACTGCTCTCGTATTTTGGTCTTCTTCATCTGATATGATAATTGCGACAAAATAAGCGTCTTCTCTGACAAATGGAGCGTATCCGCTTGTTGAACTATATCTTTTCATAAATCTGGTAGTTGCATTAAGTCCCTGTTCTGTTCCAGAACCTTTAACTCCTACGTTTATACATTTTTTAAATTTATATTTAAAATCTCGAGGGTTTGTATCTGCGTATTTAGAAGTTAGTTTATGCCAGTCGCAAATGGCCGATCCGTCTCGGCCGTCTCTTCCACTTCTACTTCTCTCGGCGTCGGTAGTTGTAATGGCCATTCGAAATGGAATCTTCTTAGTGAGAAATTTGGTAATGAACTTATCGAAGTGCTTTGCTAATGACGCCTGTTTATTTCCCATTGATCCTGAGTTATCAATGACCCAAAGAATATCAACTTTTGGTTTATCGTTTTGTATAAATATGTCTGTTATATGAGTATATGTAGTTACTTCTGAATTACTTGAATCATCATTCATTGTATCATCTGGGATATTGTCTTGTGTGATCGGTTGATCAGTATTAATAGGGATAATTCTAGGGGCGATATCTTCACTTACAGAAGGAGTAACAGGTTTAATTAGGGGATTAAATTCAGTTGTTTTTTCGGAGCACGAAGACATTAAGTTAATTAAGATGAGAATTATAAATATTAACGATATTTTCTTAAGCATAAGTATTGCTATCTGACTGAGAAAGACTAAGGCAAGTACCCTGTAAAATTGAGGGATATCTAACTGATTGTAACTTCTGTTAGAAGAGGCGTTCCCTGGAAATAAGCGTCTATATTTTCAGCACAAAGTAGAGACATCGCATTTCTGGCCTCTTTGTTTGCAGAACCAATATGAGGAGTAATGACAATATTTTCATATTTTAGAAGAGGGGAGTCGTGTCGAATAGGTTCTGGGGCCGTAACATCAAGGCCAATACCAAAAAGTTGAGTCTTTTTTAAGGAGAGTTCTAAATCATTTTGATTAATAACTTCTCCTCTTGCGGTATTAATTAAAATACTTCCATCTTTCATGGAATTTAATTCGGTGGCCCCGATAAGATTTTTTGTTTCGGATGTTAACGGGCAGTGAATGGAGACAATATCTGATTCGGCCAGCAATTGTTTTAAAGACATTTGTTTGGCGTTTAAATGTTCCTCGAAAGAAGATTTTGGCCGTCTTCCATAATAAATAATAGGCATTTCAAAAGCGAGATGACATTTCTTGGCAAATTCAAATGCAATTCGACCAGGTCCTATGATTCCCAATGTTTTTCTCTTAAGCCCTGTGCCTATGAATCCTGTTGGATTCCAACTCTTCCACTCACCATTCTCAACATTTTTTGTGGCCGTTATCATTTTTCTAGCGACGGATAATAATAAGGTCAAAGTGAGCTCTGCCGTGGCCTCAGTGAGAACATCTGGTGTGTTTGTGACTTTTACGCTGTTTCTTGTACAGGTCAAAAGGTTAATATTATTATGACCAACTGCGAAATTACTTATAATTTTTAATTTTGGCAATTTCTTAAGAATATCTTTTGAAAACTGGTCTGAGAGCATAGAAATAATACCATCTGCATCTTCTACGAAGCTTACAAGCTCTTCTGGGCCAGGAGGTAAGGTACTAGGCCAAATATTTATGTCATAACCTTTAGACGCTAAATATTCGATTCCTATCTCAGGAATTTGTCTGGTAATTGCTATTTTATAGGTCATATATATTCCTTAATTTATATTTTCATCAATGTCAGAGAAAGATAGATTCTCTCACTAGACCAACTACAGTCATCTTGGTTTAATTTCAACACAAAAATTAATGGAATAATAACTTATATAGGCAGGGAGGCCAAAATGAAATTAATTTCTCTTTTTATGTGTATGCTCGTTAGCATAACAGCTCAATCGGCGACAGTCGTTATTATCGATTCTGGTACGGACATGCTTCATAAAGACATCGCACCAGTTGCTTGGGTTAATCCAGGTGAAATTGCAGCAAATGATCGTGACGAAGATAGAAATGGATACCAAGACGATATTCATGGTTGGAACTTTGCGGAAAGTAACAACAAAGTTATTGATTACTCTTATCTTGGTACCTTAACTTTTGACATTAGAAAGTTTTTTGGAATTCAAACTAAGTATATGCTAGGTACTGCAACTCAGGAAGAAATCGACTGGATGAAAAACTCAGTAAAAGATCCTGAATTTCTTAAGCAACTTCAGATCTATGGTAACTTTATGCATGGAACTCATGTTGCAGGTATTGCAGCAAAAAATGTAGCTGACTCAAAAATTATGGCAGTTAAGCTTATCCCAACTGAAGTAAAACTTCCTTTTTCAATGTATAGAGTAGAAGATAAAGGACTTGGTCTTACATTAATTAAACAAGGTCTTAAGTTATTGGCCAAGCAACAAACTAAACTTATGATTGAAATTGGTGAATATATCAATAATCATAAGGTTAATATTGCAAATGGTTCTTTTGGAACAGGTTATAAACAAGCATCAATGATCGTAACAGCTCTTTTTCAAGCAATTCTTAAAAGAGAGCCAACTGATGCTGAATTAAAAGAAGTAACTTTAATCTTTTTGAATACTCTTATTAAAGAGGGGGAGCATTTCACTAATGCTGCTCAAGAAACTTTATTTGTTTTTGCAGCAGGTAACGACGGAATGAATAATGACGAATTCCCAACATCGCCAACAAATATCAATACACCAAACGTTATATCTGTGGCAGCAACACAGGGAAGAACTTCTCTTGCTGTATTCTCAAATTATGGTGTAAAACAAGTAGATGTAGCTGCTCCTGGAGTAGGAATTGAATCAACTGTTCCTGGCAACAATTACTTAAAAGTAAGTGGAACAAGTCAAGCGGCTCCTTATGTCGCTAATGTCGCTGCTCTCATTAAAGAAGGAAATAAAAGTTTAGCACCTTCTGACATTAAAAGAATTCTTATGGAGTCTGTTGATTTTAGAACTTATTTAAGAACTAAGGTTAAATCTAAAGGATTAGTAAATACTTCTAGAGCTGTTTTAGCTGCTGAACTATCAAACTCTATGTCAATCAAAGATGCACTGACAAGAGCTAGAAGTACAGTTCAAGATGTAAACAAGCAGATTGACGAAGATTTAGCTAAATCATTAATAGAGAGAAGACTTCCTGTTGGAATGATTCAATCGTTACCAAGTATGTTTAAACTTTAATATCAAGAGTTAAATAATGATAAAGGTCTAAGAAAGTACTTATTTCTTAGACCTTTTTTTTGTTAGACAGTAGATTGTTTCTGTTACCTCATTTATAGAAGCTTGCTTAAATTTATGACTAAGTGCCGCAGTCAAATTTTTCTCAAATAATTCAATGACAAAATCATCAGAGAGGTATTCTTCAAGTTCTGAACTCTTTATATTAAATGGAGGTCCTGTAAGAAGAGCATCATCAAATTCTAATGTGATTAAAAACCATTTTGTATGGTCAGAACTCAGTTCTTTTATTGTTTTATAATATTTGATCCTCATTTCTTTTGGAAGAGCGATAAGAGAAGCACGGTCGTAAATTACAGATAGAGGTCCGTTAAACTTTTCATATTCTTCTTTTGTTAAATTGAAAAAATCTCCGCAATAAAGTTTTAATTTATTACGTTGAGTTATCTCAAAATCTTTATGACTAAATTGATCTGGTGATATGTTTCTTTCATTCCAATATTGATTATGCGCAAGTTTTGAGAATTCCACTCCCGTCACAAAGCAATTATTGTCAAGTAACCAATCCATATCAAGTGTTTTTCCACATAGAGGTACTAAGACATTTTGCTCCATGGCAGAAGTAAATATAGACTTATATTTTTTCAGCATTGGATGAATTTCTTGTTGGTGGAAATTGATTATATTCGCTTCCCATTTTTCATGCCAGAACTCAGCTTTCATAATGTTCCTATTAGTTTAATATAGATAATTCTGATACCATATTATTGATGAAATATTTAACTATATTATTAAGTTTATATCTTCAAAGTGAAA
Source organism: Bacteriovoracaceae bacterium (assembly GCA_018675575.1). Taxonomy (GTDB): domain Bacteria; phylum Bdellovibrionota; class Bacteriovoracia; order Bacteriovoracales; family Bacteriovoracaceae; genus M0603. Next base: position 44,082 of record JABGXW010000080.1, read on the forward strand.
TAACTCTTGCATCAAACTTTGAGGTTTGTTTATTTCGAGTGAAGATCCTGAGCTGTTCTGATAAGATAGAGGGTGCTGGTGCTGATTTAAGCTTAAGTACGGAATTTATTCCCTTACAAGATCTAAAAAAGGATGAATCATCAAACTGTAATAAATTAATAGGTCAAAAAATAACCCGTCAATTATTATTTAAAAGTAAGCAGTTCATCCCTTTTATTAAATCTGGAAGCTCTGTGATTGTAGACTACAGTCACTTTTTTATTGATATAAATGATCCTTCTTTAAAAATGGAAGTTTGGAAAGTTGTCAATATAAAGACGGTACGTGCAGATCACGATTAGTTATTGCTCGCCGAATTTACAACGATTCTTTGATAATCTTAGCAAGTCTCACACCAGCTTTAAAAATTCTCTCTTCAACAATAGGCATAAATATAAAGCTGTACTTATAGGAAAGTTTTGGCAGCTCCTCATCTGGAACATCTATGTCTTTTTGACAATATTTCATAGAAGATGAGTTTTTATTTAATGATTTTTGTGAGTTGTCTCCGAGGATGATTTCTTTTGGGTAGACAATTTCTCTAAGGTTTTTTGATTCTGTTGCCCAGTCTAGGACATTCCCATTCTTAGCTAGTGTTGCATTTTTACCATGAATATCTATTATAAACTTTGTAAGTTCAGTGTAACTTAGTTTCGTAAATCCTATTAACTCAGAATCCCAAAGTCTATGAAGATTGATAAGTTTCCTATGGAAGTAAACTTTACAAGTATTTCCTCCTCTGTCTACTCCATTACCTATATGGAGAGGCTGATGAAGATCACCCATTAAATGAACTATAAACTTAAGAGCAAATGCCCTCTCTGCCTTAGATTTTTTCTTGTTTTTTAAGATCTCTATATTATCACTAATAGCAGTGATTAATGAACCCTCTGCTGTTGTTGGGTCATACTGATTTTGACCTACAGGCCAGCTGGTGTAATGCCAAGAATAAGTATATCGATACTGATCTGGATCCGATTTAATTTTATCAGGCCAGTTTGAAACCCTTGCTAATGATTCACCATCTAAAAGTTTTCTCACTTTTCTCAACACTCTTTTACTTAAATAGGTTTCAGCTATTTTTCCAACAGTTCTATGGCCAGTAGGTCCCCAAGCGTTTGCAGCGCAAGAAGCAATTAAACCAAATATAAATAATTGAGATTTAAGCGTTTTCATGTATTTCCTTCTTGTGAAATTTGTCAAAAATATTTAATAAATATTAAGTAGTTTTAGCAACCTTTATTTTCTTACATGGTAATGAATATTACGCGCTGCGAGTCTGCATATACCTGATTTTCCTTATTAAAGTTCAATGCAACTTGGTCGGTGTTAAAAAAAATAATAAACTTTTGTTAAACAAATCAAACACAAGGCCAATATCAAACTGGCCTTGATATTAGCTTTGAATCTAAGATAGATTCAAAGTAATCTATTTATAATAGCTGATATTTTTTAGGGATATATATGAAAATAATGGGTCATAGGGGAGCTAAAAACGAATCTCCAGAAAACACACTTAAATCAATTCAAACTGCTATCGATGCCGGAGTAGAATCTGTTGAAATAGATATTCATCTTTCTAAGGATGATCAAATAATGGTGATTCACGACAATACAATAGATCGAACTACCAATGGATCAGGAAAAATCTTGTCTATGACTTTGTTAGAGCTAAAAGAGTTCGATGCTGGTGAAGGTGAGCAGATACCTACATTGAAAGAGGTAATTAAATTAGTCAGAGGCAAGGTGCTTTTATTTATAGAAATAAAAGCAGATGACTGTGAAGAGAAAGTGGTTAATATTTTAAAAGAAGAAGATTTATCTCAGTTTATCATTAAAAGTTTTAACCATCGATACTTACAGAAAGTTAAATCATTAAATTCTAACCTAAGAACTGCTGTTTTAATACACGCCTTGCCTGTTGATCCGGTTCAACTCGTTCGTGCTTGCGAAGGTGATATTTTGTCTATTTCTCTAGGCTTTTTAGATAAAGAATTGGTCGATCTTTGTCATAAAGATAATGTTGAAGTTTGTGCTTGGAACTGTAATGATATAGATAAACTGTCTATAATAAGTGCCACAGGAGTCGATTACCTTGGAACAGATATACCGTCTATTATTTGTGCAGGTCTTTAAGTCAATCTGAGTAAAAAAGAGGATCCATTCGGATCCTCAAGTTTTACGGGTCTTTAAAAACTAATGTCTGGTTCCCTCCTTAGGCCCCACACATTACGCAATCATCAGGATTCTCAATTGAACAGACCATTGCAGCTTGTGCTTCTTCTATATTTGCTTTTTCTTTTATATTTTTATCAACAGTGAACTGGACTGCATTAACAGCAGCTCTTGTTCTTAAATAATACATTCCTGTTTTAAGCCCGGCCTTCCATGCATAAAAGTGCATTGAGGAAAGCTTGCCGAAGTTAGGCTCTTCCATGTGTATATTCAAAGATTGTCCCTGGTCAATATAAGGAGCACGTCCTTGTGATAAATTAATCACTGCCTTTTGGCTAATTTCCCAAACAATTTTATATAACTTCTTTAGATCGTCAGGAATGCTATTGATACTTTGGACTGATCCATTATTTGCAATAATTTGATTTCGCATGTTTTCGTCCCAAAGACCAAGTTTGATTAAATCATTTACTAGAAATTGATTTACAACAGCAAATTCACCCGAAAGAACACGTCTTACATAAATATTAGAAGTGATTGGTTCAAAACATTCTGTATTACCAAGTATTTGACTGGTTGATGCCGTTGGCATTGGAGCTACTAATAAAGAGTTTCGAAGTCCATGTTTCTTGATATTTGCTTTTAGTTTTTTCCAATCCCAGTATTTACCTGATGGTGTGACTCCCCACATATCAAACTGAAGGATTCCTTGAGATGCTGGAGATCCTTTATAAGTTTCGTAGGTCCCTTCTAACTTGGCAGCATCCATGGAGGCAGTTAATGAAGCAAAGTAAATTGTTTCAAAAATCTGATTGTTTAACTCGAGAGCTTCAGCAGATTCAAATGGGTATCTCATTAAAAAGAATGTGTCTGCTAAACCTTGAACGCCAAGTCCTATCGGTCGATGTCTAAGATTTGAATTTTTAGCTTCTGGAACAGGGTAATAATTAATATCAATAATTCTATTTAAGTTTTTTGTCATTCTATAAACAACGCTATAAAGTTTTTTATGGTCGTAAACACCTTTTTCAATATCTACAAACCTATTTAAAGCAACTGAAGCAAGATTACATACAGCTACTTCATCTGGCGCTGTGTATTCCATTATTTCAGTACATAGGTTCGAAGACTTAATAGTTCCAAGGTTTTTTTGATTCGACTTTTCATTTATAGAATCTTTATAAAGCATATATGGTGAGCCTGTCTCAATTTGACTCTCAAGAATAGCAAACCAGAGGTCCTGTGCACGTATGACTTTTTTAGCAAGACCTTTTTCTTCATAATTAGTATAAAGCTTTTCGAATTCAGCACCGTAACAATCTGACATGCCAGGTGCCTCATGTGGACAGAATAATGACCACATACCGTCCTCTTCAACACGCTTCATAAAAAGGTCACAAATCCAAAGAGCATAAAAAAGATCTCGCGCTCTTTGATCTTCTTGGCCAATATTTTTCTTCATTTCTAAGAAATCAAAAATATCAGCATGCCAAGGTTCAAGATAGACCGCAAAAGCGCCTTTTCTTTTTCCACCACCTTGATCAACATACCTTGCGGTGTCGTTAAAAACTTTTAGCATTGGAACAATTCCATTTGACGTTCCGTTTGTGCCTTTTATGAAAGATCCTTTTGCCCGGACATTATGAATATTTAATCCAATTCCACCAGCTGATTGTGAAATAAGTGCAGTATCTCTTAATGTGTCGTAAATACCTTCAATAGAGTCATCTTTCATATGAAGTAAAAAACATGAAGACAATTGGGGTTTGTTAGTACCTGAATTGAAAAGGGTTGGAGAGGCATGAGTAAAATATTTTTCACTCATGAGATCATAAGTTTCAATTGCAGCATCAATGTCATTCATGTGCATACCAACTGCAACCCTTAGAAGCATTTGACCAGGTCTTTCAACGATCTTACCATCAATTTTTAATAAATATGATTTCTCTAAAGTTTTGAACCCAAAATAATCATAATTAAAATCTCTTTTATCCACGATTGTTTTATCGAATAATTCAGCATTAGCAACAACAGTATCATGTAACTCTTTTGAAACAAGTGGTGAATGCTCACCCGTTATCTTGTTAACATAATTATACATAACTTTAATATTTTCAGAGAAACAACCTCTTGTTGCTTTATGAAGATTAGATACAGCTATTCTTCCTGCTAACTTTGAAAAGTCTGGGTGTTGTGTTGATAAATATGCAGCAGTCTCTGCAGCTAGTTTATCTAGCTCTTCTGTTGTGATTCCATCATAAATTCCTTTAATCACTTTTTGAGAAATTATTACAGAGTCTACAAGTTTGGGATTTAAATCAAAGGTCAACCTGTCGATTCGTTCCGTAATCTTGTCAAATTTAATTGGTTCTTTTTCTCCACTTCTTGTGATGACATACATGCTCTCAGCTCCTCTTAGAATTCTGCGTCTAATGTAAATTTTTGTGTGTTTTTGTTGCCCATAACGCCTGACTTTTGATATTCAGAAACTCTTTTTTCAAAGAAGTTTGTTTTACCTTCAAGGGATATAAGCTCCATCCACTCAAAAGGATTAACTGCATTGTATTGTTTGTGGCAACCCAGTCTAGTAAGCCAATGATCAGCTACAAACTCAATATATTGTTTCATGAGTGTTGCATTCATTCCAATGAGCGAAACAGGCAATGCTTCAGTGATGAATTCTTTTTCAATTTCTACTGCTTCTGTGATGATTTGATTAATGACGTTTGTGTCTAATTTTTCATCAGGTCCTAGCATATCGTGAATTAGGCATGCGAATTCACAATGGAGTCCTTCATCTCTTGAAATGAATTCATTGCTAGTACAAAGGCCTGGCATAAGGCCTCGTTTTTTAAGCCAATAAATTGAACAAAATGATCCTGAAAAGAAAATCCCTTCTACCGCAGCGAAAGCAATTAATCGATGAGCAAAAGATTTTTTAGAGTTAATCCAATTCATGGCCCAACGAGCTTTTTTTTCTACTAATGGTAAATGTTGAATAGCATTAAAGAGTTTGTTTTTTTCGGTGGTATCTTTCACATATGTATCGATTAATAATGAGTACATTTCTGAATGGACATTTTCCATTGCGATTTGAAATCCATAGAAACATCTTGCCTCTGGAATTTGTACTTCATTGTAAAATCTCTGGGCCAGGTTTTCATTAACTATTCCATCACTGGCCGCAAAGAAAGCAAGTACATGAGTTATGAAGTGCTTCTCATTTTCGTTAAGCCTTTCCCAGTCGGCTAGGTCTGCGAATAGGTCTATTTCTTCAACAGTCCAAAAAACTGCCATATGTTGTTTATACATGTCCCAAATCGCTTGGTACTCAATTGGGAATACAACAAATCTACTTGGGTTTGGTGCTAAAATGGGATCCATAAGATTCTCTCCTAAAATTTTAAATTTACTTAAGCGTAATTATAGGTTGAGAAGTCCCTAGATCTTCCGAAGATTTTTTTAAACTTGGTCATCTAGATCGTGTGTGATCGTGTGTAGAATGTCCGAAATTTTAAAGTGACTGTGTGTCTGTCCCTATATAAATAGAGTAAGGGAACACTTAATTTCTGACAATAATAAACTTGTTATGTAATGGTTGTTGAGTGACTAATAATTAGATGAATATTTTTTTAACACTAATCTTAAAAGTCATTAAACGTTTGGCTGAGATAGATTCAAGCGATTATTTGAAAACAACTTCAATAAATATACTGAATCTTATACTTTCTTACTTTTGTTTTTACTGCGATGCGCGCGCCCCTGACGCTCCGAGTTTATACCATATATAGTTACAGCGACTCGTCAAACTCTACTAGATATAGTGTCTCTTCGGCGCAACCACCTCTCTAGTAACCAAATAAATAGCTGATGATGATATGGCAAGCACCACATGGGAACCAAGCAATCCTTCTTTTGGTATCGCAGAGGGGATAGGGGGATATAGATCGGGTATCTCAGTTGCTGGCAATATTGCATTAAGAGGTGGTCATTCTAGCTCAGGCATAAATGGAGGGATTTATTCTCTAGACCTCAGCAAAGACGGCACTCATTGGAACTTGTATACGTCGTTTCGTTGTGTCTTTCGTCCTTAAACTTTAGGCAACATTCAAATCAACGTAGAAACAACGGTACTTGTAACAAATTTGAAAAATTAAGTTCAGCTTTGACCTCAATAATAAATTTATAACTATCTAAGATCTCTCGTAGCGCTACAAGTAGTCTGTAGCTTCGATATAATGGGAAGGCCTCAAAATTTACGCCAATTGGAGACCGTTTAGCGCCATTTTCCAATCTTCTAAGTCAGATTTAAGTTCTATTTGGAGTACGTTGATTCTACGTTTAATTTCTTCTGTATCGGGACCATGCTTTTTAAGCTGTTTTTTTAATTCTGCAATTCTCAAAATACAAATATCTATTACTTCTTTTGCTTTCTCTATTTGCTTGTATTGAATAGAGTCTATCGGCAGGCAAACCTTTGCGTTTTGTTCTTGCATATTTATTTTGGCCTTAAGTATGGACTCATCTGGTGTTCTTATAAGATCGTAAGAAAGTCCAAAATAGGATAGCGATCTGATTAGCCATTTTGTTGGGTCAAATTGATAGAAATACACTCCATTTCTGTAATCGGTTTGAAAAAAATGATGGAAATTGTGATATCCCTCACCGTAAGAAAAAAGTGCCATTATTGGGCTGTCTTTTGCTGTATTAGTATCAGTATACGTTTGATAACCGATAATGTGGCAAAGAGAATTAATAAAAAATGTACAGTGATGAACAAAGACTATTCGTAAAACTCCAGCTAATGCGAGTCCTCCAATTGGAGAACCCATGTAAAATCCATAAGCAAGAGGAAGACAAAAACCAACTAAGATTGACAATGCTAAATAATACTTATCTTGCCATATAATAAGTTTGTCGGTTTTCATTTCACCACCAAACCTCTTAACGTAATCTGTAGGCTCTTTTTTCATAACCCAGCCCATATGCGCCCAGAAGAATCCTTTATTAATATCATAAGGATCAAGTTCATGATCACAATGACTATGATGTCTTCTATGGTCACTACACCATTTTAATGCTGAATTTTGAAAAGCTCCAGCACCAAAAATGAGAAATAAAAACTTAATTATTGGATTTGCCTTGTATGACCGATGAGAAATGAGCCGATGATACCCGGCAGTAATAGATAGTCCACATAGAAAATAGAAAAATACAGCTCCATATAAAAGGTTAGGATCAAATCCTTCATATCTGATATGCAGTATTAAAAGTATAATCCCTGATACAGGAGTAAGCGTAAGGAAGAGACTATTTACCCAGTCAGTTTTAAGTTCTTTCGTTTTATCAGTGTTGTTGTTTTTCAAGTTATGACTCTCAGTTTAAATTTATAATTTAACATTAGCATGAAGAATATTTTATCTATGTAAAACAACTGTAAAACAAAAGTAAAAGAAATGTCTTACCAACAAGTTTTGCATATAGAAGAATATATTTATTACCACTAAAAAGTTAAAAACTTTTATAAATTTAGACTTGTATTATGATTAATAGCTGTGAAAATTTTGCATACATTGAAATAAAGTACTTCCTAAATGGACAGAAGAAGAAATATTGTGATTGATCAAATAATAATCTTTATTTGCAATAAGGTCTTCTACGTTTTTTTCCAGATCTAATTCTTGAAGAAAAAAATATCTTCCTAATGATTGACCCTTTTTTATAAAATCACCAGGTGAAAAATGGTATTCAAATAGACCCCCGTAAGGAGCATAAAGTGAGCAGTAATCTTTTAATAGACACCATATTTGCTTTTGTGGCCTTTGCATTAAATCTGCAAATGTTACAGGGAGATTCTCAATTACTCCGCGACTAACTAGGTAGTCGGCAATCCTTAATGCTTGTCTTTTTGCGTTTGGAGAGGAGATAAGCTCTTCATTACCTAATTCAAGAGTATAAGCTTCAAAATCACAATGAAACTGCCTTTCTTTTGAAATTAATGCGTCTTGAAGACCAAGCCAAGGTGCAAAACAGGCCTCATCCATTGCTCCGGCAAACTTATTAGGGATGATGAGATTAAATGGAAAATTTAAATCCTTTGCAAGTTGCTGCTGATACTTCGCAGCGTAAATATAGTCTGTTGCGCATGGACCTGTATGTAGATCGAGTACAATGTCTGCATCAGCGGCGAGCGCTTGATAGGTTAAGTTTGGAAGTTTATTTAGGGAAGGCCCTCTTTTGGTAACGATATTACTTCTATAGTTTGTAAGAGCTTTTTTTAATTCTATTTTAAAATTTTGTCGTATTGACTCATCGTCTAGTGAAGAATTGCTAGCACAAAAACTGTCTAGATCAAGTCCTGTAAGTTCTTTTTTTTCAGTGATGATATCGGTGTAGTTTCGATTCCAGTTGTCACCAGTTATTGGGTTGAAGCGTCCTTGAGTACTTTGACCATTTTTTTGATTAGTTGCTAAAGGATTGGCGAGGGGAACCATGGTAATCTTTCCTAAAACTTTTACCTGTCTCAAAATTTGGTGAAGTTCATAAATAACAAGATTTCCCTGAAGCTCTGCACCATGAACAGATGCCTGTATGTAAACGGACTTAACCTTCGACTGTGAAGCATCATCATTAAAGTAATGATAGGCATTTATGTCTAAAAAATGCCCAGAAGGAAGCTGGTGAATATTTTGTGTTTGTTTTTTGAACGTATTTATAATAACCACTCTGATGCAGGTTTAATAGTTCTTATTACTTCTTTACCTTAAAAATTGTTCTAATTCTAAAGAGGCCTCAGACTTTTCGTCTCTGTACTTAACAATAAGAGCACAGTTCATAGTTAATCCCATCTCTTTGGCCCATGGTAATTTTGTTGCGTTTACAGGTCTATTGCCTGGGACAACAACAGCATTTTCGGGAATAGGCTGACCTGGTTCTAACAGTCTTTCATTTACACAATCATAAACAGGAACACCTCTACTTAATATAACTCCAGGAGCAATGACAGCTCTTTTTAATACTTGAATTCCTTCAACAATGACAGATCCTGCACCGATAAACGCATCATCTTCAATAATAACAGGAGCAAGCCCTATGGGTTCTAATACGCCACCGATCTGTACACCGGCACTAAGATGAACATTTTTGCCAATCTGAGCACAAGAGCCAACTAGAGCATGTGAATCTATCATGGTTCCACTATCAACGTAGGCACCAATATTTATATACGCCGGAGGCATAATGATAACGCCCGAAGCAACATATGCCCCTCGTCTTACAGAAGTTCCGCCAGGAACCACTCGAACACCATCACTTACAGTAAAATTACGGGGCATTATATTATGTTTATCTACGAAACCATTGGCCTCGATATTTTCACCAGCTTTAAAAGCTTCCAAAATGGCCTTTTTTACATTGGTATTAGCTTGCCAAACTCCATCAATTTTTACTGCAGATCTTAACTCTGCCGTTTCTAATTTATTTAAAACTTCTTCCCAATTTGAACCCATGATATTTTCCTTTAGTTATTTACTTAAAAACCATTCCGTAATATTTAGGTGTGATTTCATTAGTTTTGCTCCATCAATTTTTTCTTTATGAGTGAGAGGTGCTCGTAAGATAGGTGTTGAAATCATTCCAAGTTCTGACATTAATGCTTTTGCAGGAATAGGGTTGCTTGCCATAAAAAGAGAATTAGCAGATTCTGCCCACATAGTTTCTTGATCACCTAGTTTTCCTTCTAAGCAGTCGGAAATATATCTTTGAGTTTCCTTGGGCCAGATATTGGCACAGACAGAAACAAGTCCCTTGCATCCAATTGCAGCATAAGAAGGGCACATGGCATCGTCACCAGAGTAAACTTTTCCAGGACCCGCGGCTTCAACGTATTTAGCAAATGTCTCGGGTGAGCCTGAAGCTTCCTTGATGGCCCAAAATTGAGGATGCTTATTTAATCTTTTGACAGCAGACAGGGATAACGATGAGCCCGTTCGGCTTGGGACGTTATACATCATGACAGGTTTACTTGAGATATTCATAAGTTCTTTGAACCATTCATATTGGCCTTCGTCGCCAGGCTTTGCATAGAGTGGAGATACTAAGAGGTAAGCATCTATATTTTTTGTTTCAAGAAGTTCAATCCATTTTTTTGTTTCTTTTAGATTAATTCCTCCAACTCCACACATTATAGGGACTGTTAAGTTTTGTGACAAAGTAAAATCTAAGATATTGACTAACTCTTCATAATCTAAATTAAGAGCTTCCCCTGTTGAACCAAGTGTGAGAATACCGTTTCCGAAAGCTTCTTGCATTTTTAATAATGATTTTAAAGAATCGTAATCGACCTCTTCTGATTCTAGAAAAGGTGTTATGATTGCAGTCCATAAAAGGGGGGGGTCCATTTTATCCATCATTATTTCCTCAATTAGATTTTAAGTATTTCTGCCATAAAATCAGAAAAGTTTATTAATCCGGGAGTCATATCATTTTTTTTAACTATTGCATTAGCAGCATAAATAGCTCCATTTGCAAAAACTTTTCTATCTAATGCCTCATGTTCTAATTTTATAGATTCAAATTCAGTCTTTAAATGTAATTGGTGAATGCCTATGACATCACTTTTTCTTTCGGAGGTAATCTGACAGTCTTGATGGAGCCAGTTTTTAAAACTGATTGCAGTTCCGCTGGGTGCATCTAGCTTTTTTGTGTGATGAATTTCATGTACATTAAAAATTGTTTCGGGAAAAATACTTTTTGCTTTTCCTAAAGTTTCTAAACAAGCTTTTACCAGGTTTATACCCATGGAAAAATTATGCCCCCAAATCCAAGTTTTATTTAGTCTAATAAGGTCTTCATTTAATGAAGCTGGCCATTCAAACCCTGTAGATCCAGTGACCACGGGTAATTTTGATTCTAACAAAAGTGGAATAAGGGCCAAAAAAGGTGCTCCTGGGATAAATGAAATAACAACATCATGCCCATTAAGTTTTTCAAGAGTAAGAGCATTTTGACTATCAAAAACGGTGACATTTTCTTTAGAAATAAGTTCTAATACCTTTGATCCTGTTTTCCCTTTTCCTAGTAATGCAATATTCATAATTGACCTATAAAGGTTTGATGTAATAATCGTATTGAGCTTTCTGCGTCTTTGTTGTTTACTAAAAAACAAAAGTTATGTTTAGAGGCACCTAGGCAGATCATTCTGACATTGATGTCAGGTATAGAATTAAATACTCTTGATGCTAAACCAGGAGTGTGATTTATCTTATTGCCTATCAAGGATATGAGACTTAAACTTTCTTCTACATTCAAATCTCCTAAATCTCTAAGGTCCTTTAAAAATTCTTTACTAATTTCTTGATTGAGTTGACCGTTAATTGTCATGGCTACAGATATTTCAGAGGTTGTAATGGAATCTACTGACATCTTGTGGTCATTAAAAACTTTAAATATACTGTAGAGGAATCCATATGTTTGAAGCATTTTAGGGTTTTTAAGAGTGAGTAAAGTCTGATCTTTTCTCAGTGCCATGGCCCTAATAAGAGGTTTTGATTTTGTTTCTTCACAAATCCAGGTTCCTTTTGATTTTGGATCATAACTAGAACCTACAAAAACTGGGATATTAACTTCAGCTGCTGGTAATAAAGTCGCTGGGTGTAAAATTTTTGCTCCAAAATTTGCTAATTCTGATGCTTCACTAAAAGTTATTTCAGAGATAGGAACGGCCTCGTTACAGATTCGTGGATCAGTAGAGGCTATGCCTGCAACATCTGTCCAAATCTGCAGTACATCAGCATCACAAGCCCATGCTAAAAGGGCAGCTGAATAATCACTCCCCCCTCGGCCTAGAGTCGTGGTTAATCCATCTTGGCTGGCGCCTATAAATCCTTGTGTCACAAAAGCTTGATGACCATGTCTGGCCTCTAATAATTTTCTCTGACATTGTGTTCTCAATTCATTCTTTAGAGGCCTTGCAGTATTAAAATTCTGGTCAGTAATCATAACTTCACGGACATCTAAATAAGATACTCTTTTTTCAGACCAGACCTGAACTAAACATTCAGTAAATAACCTGGAAGAAAGCCTCTCTCCAATTGCCAATAAGGAGTCATAGGTCTTTGGTGAACAATCTTTAAGCAGGTTAATGCCCTTTGCGAGGGTTTTTAATTCATTCAAAATTGATTCTATATCAGTAATAGCAGCCTGATCGACTTCTAGAGCTTTTGCCAGCGAGATATGCCTATCTTTTATTTTTGTAAAGATTTTTCGGCAAGTTTTCCAATCTGCAATGGGTGCAACTTTAGAAATCTCTACTAATTGATTAGTTGTTCCATAGGTGGCAGAAACAACAATAAGGTGGCTATTATGCACCTTAGCTATTTCAGCAGATCGATACATGGCCTCACGATCTTTCATAGAACTTCCACCAAATTTTGATACAATAAACTTTGACATAAATAACCTTAATATCGGAATGTAATTAAACAGTTTTTTAAATTACAAATGGAAGACTTTTCAAGAGGTTTGTTCCTAAAGTGCTCCACAGATATTGAAATAAGCTTGCGCTGTTCTGTGACAATTTCCAAGGATTCAGCCCAGGAAATCAGCGGTTTATTAATCGGTCAATAAACAACTTCGGCGATGTGATCCTTCTTATCTTTTGTTATTAATCGGACACCGATGTCCTTAACAAATGGTAACTATCACTTCGCACCTCTTCAGGTCTTCATTGGTAAATGTAATTAAAAACAAAGATCATGGCAAATTTTTCTTGAAAATTTGTAAGATATTTGCTCTTTTAATAGATCGAAATGAAAAATAAGTCTTTAAATAAGGATTTAGAATGAAAAATGTTGGTTTTATTGGTTATCGAGGAATGGTTGGGTCTGTTTTAATGGAGCGATTGAGATTAGAAAATGATTTTTTAGACTTTAAATCACATTTTTTTAGTACTTCAAAACAGGGACAAGAGGCCCCTGAATTATGTCAAAATCAAGAAAAACTACTATTAAATGCATTCGATCTGAGCTCTTTGTCTGATATGGATATTTTAGTGAGCTGCCAGGGTGGAGCTTATACCAATAAAGTCTACTCTGACTTAAAGGCCCGTGGATTTAATGGATATTTTATTGATGCTGCTTCGTCCTTGAGGATGAATGAAGAGGCCCATATTTGTCTAGATCCACTTAATGGTGATTTGCTACAGCAGGCCATAGACAAAGGTTCAAAAACTTTTGTAGGAGGAAATTGTACCGTTTCGTTGATGCTAATGGCACTTCATGGACTTTTTAAGGAAGGTTTAATTGACTGGGTGACATCAATGACTTATCAGGCAGCAAGTGGTGCCGGGGCAAGAAATATGCAAGAACTATTGATGCAAATGAGACAAGTGGGAGAAAGGGCCCATACATTAATGGCAGATAATTCTAACGGAATATTAGATGTTGATAAATCAGTAACGGATTTAATGCTATCTGAAGAATTTATAAAAGATCAGTTTAAAGTACCTTTAGCCTGTTCTCTTATCCCTTGGATTGATGAGAAGATGAAGAATGGACAGTCCCGTGAAGAATGGAAAGCGATGGCGGAGGCAAATAAAATCTTAGGAAATATCGGACCTAAAAGACAGATTCCAATTGATGGAACCTGTGTCAGAATAGGCGCTTTGAGATGTCATAGTCAAGCCTTCACTATTAAGCTTAATAAAAGTGTCGACATTAAAACTATTATTGAATTAATTGGAAATGCAAATGCATGGGTTAGGACCATTCCAAACGTCAAAGGGTTAACAACGACAGATTTAACACCAACAAAAGTAAGTGGAACTTTATCTATTCCTGTTGGACGCATTCGAAAGATGAATATTGGTAATAATTTTGTAAATGGATTCTCTGTTGGTGATCAACTACTTTGGGGAGCAGCTGAACCTCTTAGAATGATGTTAAATTTAGTATTAAGACATATGTAGCCTTGTGCGCAGATTCCTTGTATCCCGATATTAAATAATATATCTAATAAAGCAAAAACAAAAAGCTAAGCTCTTGTCAGCTTCAATAATGGAGACCAGATATTCAATAAATTTCTTTGGGAGTGATAATTTCCTTGCGCGCAGAAAGGTTAATAATTTCACCTCTACGGTATAATCACTATTATACCGTATAGAATTTTCGGATCTTTTGGGGTTATTTTAGAACTCTATAGTCACATCTGAGAAATAATGAACTCTAAAGATCAAGATTACTCTTGTAGTTATTTTGAATGTTCGTTCAACAAATTTAGATGGTTACAAAGCTTCAACCCCCTCCACTTTTCCAATATAATTTTTCTTGAGAAGCTTACTCCAAATCAAAAAGGAGTTTGATATGTTCGATCTAATTAAGTTAAAAAATGTTCAATCTTGGGATACGAGCTGTTTAAAGAAAGGGCCACTCGCTAGCTATTATTTTTCTCTGTTTATTCACAATCTATTTAATCACTGTCTATAAACATAGGTGCCGATATCAATCGATCTCCATCTGGTTGTAAGACACGTACAAAATAATAACTATCGCCTGTAGGGTTAACTTTAAAGCTTACGTGATAGGGTTGATCACCACTTGTAGTTCTAGTGACAAAGTTCTGTAAATAAGGATCCCAATGGCTGATTGCAAGAGACAGTCAAGCTAGCATTCTTGTTTAGGAAAATATCTACCCCTGTTGCTGGATTAGTCGTTACATCTTGCCAGCCTGTGGCGTCTAAAGAGGTTAAGTTGGTGGCATTTTGAAACATACTATCCATATTCGTGACTGCCGCTGTATCAAAGCTAGAGAGATCAAGACTGGTTAAGCCGCTGGCATGATAAAACATATAACCCATATTCGTGACTTTTGCTGTATTAAAGTTAGAGAGATTAAGACTGGTTAAGCTGTTGGCATGAAACATAGCATACATAGTCGTGACTGCTGCCGTATCAAAGCTAGAGAGATCAAGACTGGTTAAACTGGTGGGAGGCACGTTTACTTGTAACAAATTTAATAAAAACAAAACTTCGCAGTACCACTTGTC
>JABGXW010000081.1 GCA_018675575.1 Bacteriovoracaceae bacterium
ACAAAGAAAAAAGCAACAAAGAAAAAAGCAACAAAGAAAAAAGCAACAAAGAAAAAAGTAACAAAGAAAAAAGCAACAAAGAAAAAAGTAACAAAGAAAAAAGTAACAAAGAAAAAAGCAACAAAGAAAAAAGTAACAAAGAAAAAAGCAACAAAGAAAAAATAATAAGGTATATAACCAATGCAAGAAGAAAATTACTTACATGCTTTAGAGACAGTTCCATTAAGTGATATTGTTAAAGAAGAATACAGAATCTATCAAATTTATACTCTGATGGACCGGGCAATTCCGTATTTAAGGGATGGATTAAAGCCTGGGCAAAGAAGAATTCTTTATACTTTATGGAAAAATCAAGGGAAAGGTCTGACTAAAGTATCAGCTGCTACAGGTCTCGTCCTGACTTTACACCCTCACGGCCCAAATTCAATTGAATCTGCTATTGTTAATATGGCACAAGACTATACTTTTTCAAATAATTATCCATTAATCGATAAAAAAGGATATTTTGGTGAAAGAATGGAAACAAATGCCGCTGCAGGCAGGTATATCGAATGCAAACTTGGTAAAGTCGCAAAAATATTACTTTTTGATGATATGAATCAAGTAAATATGATCCCTAATTTTGATGAAACAGTAACGGAGCCTAGTGGTTTGTTGCCTAAGCTTCCGATTATGATGCTAAATGGTGCTGAAGGAATTGGTACAGGTTTTTCTTCGGTTATCCCAAGTTTTAATCATAAAGATATTGCCGACTCCATGGTGACCTATCTTCAGACGGGTAAGGCAAAAAAAATAAAACCATTTGTTCAAAACTATACAGAAAAAATAATAATAGATAAAACAAGATTCTTATTTCCTATGGGTTTTAAAGAAGATAGGGATGGAATCTATATTTCAGAACTTCCAAGAGGATATGACGCTGCAAAGATATATAAATATTTAACAAAATTTATTGAAAATGATTTTCTAAAAGACTTTATCGACGCCAGTGTAGATAACGAGATCAGAATTGAACTCATTTTCAAACGTGGACAAACTCCTACTTTAAAAGAAGTAGAGAATAAAATGAGAACTATCTCTTCAATTACACCTAACTACACATTAATATCAGAATCCGGTGTTCGTATTTTCACTAAACCTGAGGAGATTATTGAGATATTTTCTGAACAAAGACGTGAAGTTGTTAAACGAAGATATGAACTGCTTGTATTAGATTATAAAGAACGTATTAAGCTAAATAATGAGATTATTAGATTTATTAAAAAGAAAGAATATGAAGTTGCTACAAAATCAAAGAATAGAAAATCTTTTGTTGATTATCTGGCAAAGAAAAAATTCAAATACAATGACTATCTTGCTGATATGCCCATCTATAGAATGACAAAAGATGAAGTCGCTAAAAGGCAATTATTAATCAAAGATGATAGTTCTAAGTTGAAAGAATTTGAGAAAATAGCAAAGTCTGTAAAACTTATTCAGAAGAAACTCATTGAAGAATTGCATGAAGTCTCAGATCAATTAACTGCATGGTTGAAAGAGAAAGAGAATCAAAAAAAATCTTTAAAGAAAAAGATGAATAAAAAAGCAAAAAAATCTAAAGGCCACTGAGTGTAATAAAAATTAGCTTAGTTCGATTTAGTTTTTCTATACAAATACTGTGAAAATTTGGAAAAAGAGTTCATCTTTTAAATTTGTTTTTTCCTCTATAATATAAGACTTAACTCTAAACTGCTTTGAATCAAGAATTAAACCACTTCTGCAACATTCCAGTCGGGTATTGTAAAAAAAACTCACAATTTTAATGGTTTATATGTCTTTTTACTTTGTGTTAAAAATCTTTCAATGCTAACCTGTTAATAACGTTAGGTTTTGGTATTTAATTTTCACGGAGGAAGATTATGAGTCTCACCAAGGCAGATATTGTCGAGAGAGTATATAAGGAAGCAGGTTTCTCAAAGAAAGAAGCTGCAGATCTAGTTGATTTAGTTTTTAAAGTGATTAAAGACACTTTAGCTCGGGGAGAGAAAGTAAAAATTTCTGGTTTCGGAAATTTCTCTATTCGTGACAAAGCTACTCGGGTTGGTAGAAACCCTCAGACTGGTGAAGCAATGGAAATCTCTGCGAGAAGGGTATTAACCTTCAAGCCTTCACAAGTATTAAAAGAAGATGTCACAGCACGCTATGCACATCGTATTGATGAGAAAGGGGAAGAAGATACTTCTATTCCTGCGAAAGAAGGTGTTCCAAGAGCTCTAAGTTCTTTTATGAACAACACTGACGATCCATTAGACGATTACTAGTTCAAATACTTAAGGAAGGAGAGATCTATGAGTGGAACTATTATTATTCCAAACAAAACCTTATTTAAAATTAATGAAGTCTGTTCAATCACTGGAGTAAAGCCTTATGTCTTAAGATTTTGGGAAACAGAATTTGATGAAATAAACCCTTGCATCTCTGACTCAGGAGCAAAACTTTTTTCACATTCAGATATAGAAGTTATTGTGTTTATTAAAAAACTTTTATTTGAAGATAAAAAAACAATTCAATCTACAAAATCAGAGCTAATGCTTACATATCAAGTGGAATTAAATTCAGATGAATTACCTGCATTACCTTTAAATAATGATGAAGTAAATACTGTTGAGGATAAGACAATTTTATCAGAGGACATTTCTGATGATCTGCCTGCGATTAGTCAACAATTACAATTCTATGACATTGAAAAATTAGTCATGGCAAAACAAAAACTAAACAGCTTACTAAATTCAATAGATCATTTAAAAGAGCGACATCAGTGGAGCTAGACTAAAGTT
Source organism: Bacteriovoracaceae bacterium (assembly GCA_018675575.1). Taxonomy (GTDB): domain Bacteria; phylum Bdellovibrionota; class Bacteriovoracia; order Bacteriovoracales; family Bacteriovoracaceae; genus M0603. Next base: position 2,817 of record JABGXW010000081.1, read on the forward strand.
CTTAGCTTCTTGACCTTTTTTAATATGTTTTAAAATAATGCTTTCATTTATCTTAAAAACATTCTTCATCTTTGTTAAGTACTCACAAATGACTAATTGTATATGATATAATTCATACTTATTTATCAACTCAAGGGTTCTTTCAAGTGATTTAATAGTCCTATTTAGTGAATTATCTGAATAATATAGCCATGGATTAACTTCTTTTTCGTGTTTAGTTAACTGCTCATCTACTAATTCAGAAAGATCATCAAAAAATTGAAATAGTAAGCCTAGGTCTTCACCAATTCTCGCTAAGTCACATAAATATGATCTATTAATTTTATCAGAACAAAGCGAGCCACAAAGAATTGCGGATTGTATGAGTCGTGATGTTTTTAATTTATGAGTAAGGACGATATTTTCAAAAGATGAGGTCATTTCACCACTTAAATCAAGCATCTGCCCTTGTATGAGTCCTCTTGGGCCTAAGCACCAGCTGAAGATTCTATTTATTAACCTGTCATTTTTATTATTGATCTTTGAAATTAGGCCATAACTCATATTTAAAAGGCCATCGCCAGCAAGTAAGGCCTTCCATTCGTTGTATTTTGTATGTGCCGATGGCCTACCTCTTCTCTCATCGTCATTGTCCATGCATGGTAAATCGTCATGGATAAGGGTATAGGTATGGTGTACCTCAAGAGCAGAGCAGAAATAACTTATATCTGTTTTTTTATGAAAATTGTAGTTATCATCTTTTTGGATATCCATAAAAATAGAGTACGCTAAAAGGGGACGAAATAACTTTCCTGGCGGAAAGAGACTATGTTCATAGACTGCTTTAAAGTCATGATGGGGAAAGAACTCTAAACTATGTGCTGCTAAGTGTTCTTTTAATTTTATTTGAGTTTCTTGTATATCAATCACATGGTGAAGTTATCAGTCTCTTCAGATTCTGACAATCACTTAAATTTATGCTTAAAGGCCCCTAGAGTGCCTGTAAGTTCAATATTATATCCACCTTCACTATTAGCATTTTTACCTGCTAATATAATATTAAGTATAGGAAATTCACTGATAAAGTTTTGAGAAAAGAAGATTGAACCTTTTAAGTTTATTTCAGAACGTTTTGGATACTTATTATTATAATTTATTGTTCCAGTCATTTTTGCCTTAAAGGGGGACGTTTTGTTTCCTATTTTTAGCTCCATTATTTTTAGTTTTGGGCGCTTGAATTCTGCTTTAAATAAAAAATCTCCAATACTGAGAGAGGGAAGCTGCACTCCCATAATGTTTTGGCTCCCAAGTTTGATATTCTTTGATGTTAATAATATATCTCCATCAGTAGGGCCATTATTAGTCATACTAGCTAGAGTATTAATATTAATATCACCCTGGATATCTTTAACTACTGAGGAAAACTTTGAGATAAATTTTCCATTAACATTTGAATCCTTTATATTGGCATGCATTTTACCAAGGCCTTTAGTTAAGTAGATATCAAGATGAGTTTTTTTGTATTTGACTGGGGCATGTAATCTAATGCCGGGAGGCCAAAAACTTGGGATATAGAGCTTTACCATTAATTCCTTAAAATCAATTTTTTCTTTAGGATTACCAAAGCAATTCCCAGATATACTTGGTTTTTTTAAAATAACTTTTGGAAAAAAGAAATATTCAACCTCAATTTTACTGTATGAGATAGGGCATCCTCTAATTTTAAGTGAAGAAATTGATTTAGCAACATTTTCTTTGATAATTTGAGAAATTGGAAAATTAAAAAAGAAACCTAGAAATAATAAGGTAGCTGAAATAGTAAGAGTTCTCTTTATAGGAAACCTTCCTAAAGTATAAATGTCATTATTTTCTTTATCTGGTCTATGCATATTATTGATTAGGTTTTGAATAATGAATTAAGCTTAAATCGCCACTTAATGTACTATCAATTTCTTCTAAATTTATATCTATAGCAGCAATTTTCATTTTATAATTTTTTAGCAATGCAAGCAAGAAACTTGAAAGGCTGTTCATGGTTAAACTTGTAAACTTAATACTCGCTTCAGTTTTTAAGAGTGGTTTTAATTTTGTATTTTGTCTAAAGTTTAAAATAGTCATTTGTGTAATATCAATTCCAGATCTAGCATATGTTTTTTTAAAATTATTTTCTAGATCTAATTTATTTTTAAACTTACGAGGAGAAACTACAAGTTCTCTTTGAGTATTTACTTCCTGCTTCTTTTGAGTATATGTATTATTTAGTTCTAAAATTTCAATCTTTGTATTCACCTTTGATCTTAAGCTCATATTGCTTAAAGACATAAAAATTATAAATAATATGGGAATTATAAATAAAGTTAAATTAATAGATTGATTAATAACTTTTTGAACCTTTGGTGAGAATTGTTGAATGAGCTGATTATATTGAACCGAAACTGAACTATTTTTTAAACTATCCATCAGTTGAAAGATAGCATCATCCATCATTTTGAATAATGTATGAAATTTATTCATTAATATCCCTATAATTAAGCGCGAGATCTAGTGATCCTTTTTTATATTGAATTTTTGATTTATATAGTCCTAATTTCAATAAATGCTTCTCTAATTTTTCTAACTCTTTTGGATCATCACTTGTAAAAAGAGCAGATATATTACCATCTTTAATTGTAAATTTATTCATATCTATAAAAGTATTCGAGCCTAATGATTTACTAAGCGAAATCAAGGAATCTACAGCATTGATAGAGTTTGCTGACATGATTGACTTAACCTCTTGAGTAATAGTTTCAGTCTTCTTTTTTAAAGTTTTATAGATATAAGATGGATCATTTTTATACCTTTTCCTCTGCTTTGCGGTGATGCCAAGACTAGATTGTTTGAGTAAATCTTTAATCTTTCTATCTAAGACTTTTTCATCTTTAACGATAAATCTCTGTTCTGCATACAAAAAGCAAAAGAGAAAGAGGCAAACGATTAAAGTTCTACTAAGAAGGAATGCTGAAGAATGTAAGGTGATTGATTGTCCTAATTTTCCTAGGAAATTTCCAGTTAAAAAATTACCTAATTGGCTTTTCCCCAGTTGACTAACTGCCATCATATGACTCATTCCCATAGTGTGCTTTAGATTGTTCTCAACAGGAAATGAATAGGCAAGCAGATCATCATAAGGTTCAAGGCTTTCTACCTTTATACCTAGGTGATAACATAGAAAGTTATCAATATTATTTATGTTTGAAGTTCCCCCTGTAATAAGTATTTTTGCAATCTTAGTTTTATATTTTACTCTAAGACCTAGCTCCCATCTTTTAATTTCCATAATGAGTGGCCAAAAAGCCGCCTTCATAAGTTTACCGAATTCTTTTTGATCATCATCAACATCATCATATTGGCTTTCTGTGAGAAAATAACAGTTCTCTTGTTTATAAATGACAGCTTCTTCATTGGTTGTATTATAAGTTTGGCTAATTACTTCATCGAGAACATTCCCTGCAACATGAGATGTATGATTACTTAAAATTAGATTATTTCTTATAAAATAGGCATTTGTTGTATTATGTCCCATATCTAATATACAGACAGGCTCTTTAAAATTATTCTTTTCAACATAAGATTGAATGATAAAGTTTTCAGTTGTCATAATATTAGGTAAAATCTTTTTAAGAAGCAAATATTCATATAGTTTTTTGAAATATTCATTTTGGGTAATACTAACTTGCGCAAAAAATTGGCCACCTTGTTTATGTAATTTAGAAACTATATGTGCTGATGAAGACTGATAGGGAAGGTCGTCATCTAGTTGAAATGGGATCATTTGTTCAGCTTGCCTTTTATTTCCAATAGGAATTGTTAGATAGCGAGTTGTAATCATTTCATTTGGAAGTTGAAATATTGTTACACCATCAAATTCACCTTTCTTTAAATATGAAGATACGATTTCATACTGAATTTCACTGATTGTTGCTTCTGGATCTAGCTGACTTCTAACTTTATAGATTATAATTTCATTATAATTATTGATGACAATATTCTTTCGTTCAGTTGAGCAACTATAAAACTTGACTGAATAGGTACCTAAATCAATTGCGAGTATATTCATATGTTTATTATATCAAAATTTAGAGGAAAGTGAGAAATTTTATTTCCGGGCGTCAATCGATTCTTATTTCAATGACCCTAGGTAACATCAACTCTTGTTTAGCCTTTTCTTCTTCTTCTTTCCTTTTTTCCTCTTCTGTTTTATTTTCTTCTTCTCTCTTCTTTTCTTTATCATCTTCAACACTCGGGATATATGGCTTGATTGGGAGGTCTATAAAAGCTGTTAATGTATAGACCGAACGATTAACCTCACCGATACTAATAATTTTGAATAATTTACCTGCAACTCCTATTTTTAATCCCGCTTTATCAAACTCCTTAATTCTAGAGTCATAGTTGTAGCTGTCCATAATTGCCAAATCATTAACCATGACTGATTTAAAGTCGTCGGAATCCTTAAATTCTTTCCCTTCTTCTTTTAAATCTTCATTTCCATCTCGGTAATTAAAAAACTCTTCAGTTTGTTCTTTTGTCATGTCTGGAAAGATAATTTTGAGTTGATTTTCAGTTATTTCATTAACCTGAATGACACTTGATTCATGCACAGTTAAACGATCCTTAATAAGATCAATAATAGCATCACTCCAACCTTCTAATAAGTACAATTCATCTAAGCTGGACATAGGGGCATGCTTTGGAGTGACATCATTTGCGAGGTAAATAGCTTCTATTTCTGATCTTTCAACGTCTTCAAAAAAATCTGGAGAATTAACAAAATACTTTAGTTCTTTAATCAATAATTCCGGATTTAAGTTACCATAAACCTCATCGAATAGGTCATCTTCCTCTCGTTTTTTTTGCATCGCCACAGATAAGGTATCTATTAATGTTTTTTCAATATAAAGTGCCGGAGAACCTGAGCTTTCTTTTTCTTCTTCTTCTTCTTCTTCTTCTTCTTCTTCTTCTTCTGTCTTTGGAGAGACTCGTAAATTATTTGGATTTAAGAAGCCTGAAACCGGACGCATCTCAACAGTGAGCTTACCAATTAATAATGTATTTTTAGTAAATTCTTCAATTGCTGTTTTTTGAATAATATTGGTACTTCCCATGATAGGAATTGGATACATAAATGGAGTTGTTACTGCCTGCTCTATTGCAGAAGGCTGGACAGTGCCTTTTAAATCTTTATTCTTTTCTAAAAGATTTCTGCCTTCCATATAAAGCCTAAGTTTTGCCATGGCAAATCGAAGGCCTGCTTCAGCATTTAACCTTGCCTGTGCCTTGTCTTGATAATTATAAACCTTAATTTTATTCAATTTTGTTTCAAAAACTAATTGGGCCAAAACAAAAGTTAATAATGCAACTGTCGTCATCACCATAATGATTGCTATGCCTGACTGATTGGAAGTCACTATTTTAATAAACTTATTCACTTTTTTTACCACTCTTCTTTTGTTCTAGTTTCTCTATGGCCTCTTGTTCTTCCTTGTAAATGAGTTCATCTAAATAAGGATCATAGGTTTGCCAGAATGTTCTAAATGTTCTTACATACTCATGGATTCCTTTATTTAAGTCTAGCCATTCCATCGTGACTCTAATCAGAGAAATAGTGTATTTTGCATCATTTAGTTCGGTTAAACCTGAAGACCATTTTTTCTTTGATGGGTCCCAATATTCAAAGATGAGACTTTTAACATTTCTTAAAATAATTTGATTATCTGCTTTAGAAAAATAGTCATCAGGACTATATATTTGAAATGGGATATAATTGCGCATTAAAGAAGTACCTGATCTCGACTTTTCGTCAGTGTCTAATTTATATTTTATCCAAACAAATCTAGCTTCTCTTGTATTTTCTAATCGTCTCCTATTTGCAGTTGATAAGAAGACGAACGATGACTTCTCTGGAGACTCAACATTTGGAACAGGTAGACCATTATGTGAAAGTAAAGGAAACTTATCTGACGTTTCGAATTCATTAACTTTTTTATTATCCTCAAATCCTCTAGATAAATTTGATGAATAATCTTTTTTTTGAGGAGAGAAATAGAGTGGTGAATAGATTTGAGTAAAGTCCGTTCCAATTCTATCAAATGCTCTCTCTACACCCATTAGATCTCTATCTTCAGCTGAAATAGCATCTTTTGTATTAATACTATTATTTATAATACTGTAAACATAAGACATAAGTAGAGAAAGCACTGTAATACTGATCAAAACTTCAATCAATGTAAAACCATCTTCTTTTGTTTGATTACTATAGCCCATCAAGCTTAACCTTTGCCTTATCATTGTAGAGCCATGTAGATAAAATAAATTTGTTCTTTGTTAATTGGGACTCAACTGTTACTTCCATTTGCCAAATCATTTCCTCAAGATTTTTCTTAACATTGTCGAATATTTTCTTTTGAATTACTCCTTCTCGACTTTGTTTTCCATCTTGCTCTAATGGGTCTGACCCTTGAATTTTTGAAATATCGGGTATGACCAATCTTTTCCAAATAACTGTATAGCTATAATCTTCATCATCTTCGAATTTCTTAGTCTCTGGGGTAAGAGTGAGGCTTTCTCGAAAGATGGGGGGGGTTACAGTCGTCTCATCAATGACTTGTAGGCAGAGAGCTCTTAACTTAATATCTTCTTTTAGGTCAGTAGAATCTTTTATACTGTAACCCTGGCTGACCATATAAGAAACAATAAAGACAGAAAAGATGGCCAAAGCAATCATGACTTCCAATAAAGTCATGCCTTGGTTGTTGAGAATATTTTTGAAAGTACTTCTTCTCATTTTATCCATTCCTCAAATAATTCGAGGGCCTTTTCTTGTTGCTTCTCTTCTATTTCGTCTTCGGGTAAATCGGGTTTTAGCTTATGATATTTAACTTCATAATCATCGGTAAATCCTTCCAAGGTCAGCTCTGCAATTTCTTCGTCAGAGGCAAAGATAAGAATAGACGAATCTTTTTCTCCTGTGGGGAATAGATAAACGGATGAATGAAATTCAGTGATCAGTCTTTTTGTCAGCTTTGAGCCAACTCCAATTAACTTAATATTGTTTGGTAGTTTTTTATTAGAGTCTTGAAACTCTTGTATTTTATTAAAGTCCTTATTAAATTTTTTAGACGCTGATTTTCTTAGTTCTTTTTCATCTTCTAGCTCTTGCTCTTCAATAAGCGACAAGGGGAGTACGAAATTATCTGAAGGGCCATATTCGAGAGCATATTCAACTGGCTCTTCATCGTGAAAAAAATGAAGTCTTATAATAACATTTCGTAGGGCTGACTCATCCATACCAAAACGAATCGCCCTTTCTGTATCATTAACAGCTTCTTCTAACTGTTCTCTATTAGAGTAGCTGTTATTTGCGGCGAGCATTAATAATATAACCATGAGAAACATGGCAACAAGAATTTCAATAAGTGAAAATCCTTGATTTTTTAAGATTATTCGTTCCTTGATTTCGATTTTTTACTCAGAAAAATATCCTGATCAGCTCCTTCTCCCCCTTCTTCTTGGTCAGGTCCATAGCTCATAATATCGAATTTTTTACCATCAGAAGAATAAACATAATCACTATTCCAAGGATCCTGTGGTAATTCATCACCTTCTATAAAACCATTTGGTGGATAATTAGTACATTCTCTTCCCGAAGTAGGTTTTGAAATTAAAGATTCTAATCCTTGATCAGTCGTTGGGTAGTAACCACATTTTCTTCTAAACTCTTGAAGTCTTGCTTTAAACGCATTCATTTGAATTCTAGTCGATTGGATCTGGCCATCTAATAAAGAGTCAAATATTTTACCCGCTACAAAGGTACCGGCAATTCCTAATAATGTTAATGCAACTAATATTTCAACAAGTGAGAAACCTGATTGAGAACTTTTCAGTGGGTTCATTTTAATTTTTTTATTCACGGTGAACCTTGTGATAGTTTTAACAATCCTTTTTATATTCGCTATGCTCATTAATTTGCTCCTCTAGGATAGATTATTCACATTTAAATATAGACTATAATACATTATAATTACAGAGTAATTCTGTGAAGATATCGTAAATTTTAAGCAAAGTTTTAAAGATAGAATGTTATCTTAGAGTATTTAGCTCCATCATTGGCACAACGACTGACCAAATGATAAAGGCAACTACTCCACCCATCGCTACCATCATAAAGGGTTCAAGAGTCGCTGTTAACCCTTGCAGACGGCTTTCAACCTGATCCTCATAGTTCTCAGAGATAATTGAAAGCATAGACTCAAGTTCACCAGACTTCTCTCCAAGTTTAATCATATGCGTAACCATAGGGGGAAAGAGTCCGGATTCGACTAGAGGCGCAGTTAATGAGGCACCTTCTTTGATATTTATTTTCGAATTTTCTATGGCCCTTTGCATATGAACGTTTGCAACTAAATTTTTAACTATATCCATTGCAACGAGAATATTAACACCAGCAGTTAAAAGAGTCGATAAAGTTGAGCAAAATCGACTGACATTAATCATTGTAATTATGTTTCCAATAATTGGCATTCGGAGCATAGCTCGATGCCATTTAGATTTCCCATTTTTAGTTTGAACATATATTTTAAATATATACCAAGCACCAAAAACTCCTAATATGACTGCCCACCAATATGATTTTAAAAAAGCAGAAATCCAAATACAAATTTCAGTTTGGATAGGGAGAGTTTTTTTCATTGTTATAAAAATCTTAGTAATCTTTGGAATAACAAAAATAAAGATAATCATCATCATTCCAGATCCAACAATTGACATGATGACTGGATAAATCATAGCTCCTTTGATCTTATTTTTTAATTTCATTTGAGATTCTGTAAAATCAGCAAGTCTTATTAGTACAATCTCTAAGGTTCCAGATGCTTCCCCAGCTTCAACCATATTTATGTATACATGATTAAAAAATTTAGGGTGCTGCTCTAAAGATTTTGCTAGAGAAGAGCCTTCGTTTACAGCTTGTTTAACTTCAGTTAAAACTAGTTTTAATTGAATATTTTCAGTTTGATCTATTAGGGCAGTTAAGGCCTCTACAATTTGGATTTTGGCCTTAATTAAGGTGGCCAACTGTCTTGTCATTAATGATAGGTCTTCAATATTTATTCCGCCACCCAAAGTAACGGCTCCTTCTTTATGCTTTGAAGTTTTCTGTTCGTTAATGCTAATGAGCATGACGCCCATTGTTTTAAGCTTTTGTTTTGCGAATACTAGAGTGTCGGCATTGATAGTTGATTTAATTTCTTTTCCAGTTTTATCTAGACCTTTGTATGAAAAAATCGCCATTAAGCATTATCCTCATCGTTAATGGCCCTTGCCATTTCTTCGACTGAAGTTTCACCTATAAATACTTTGTGTAGAGCATCCTGTCTTAAAGTCGTCATGCCATATTTAATAGCTACCTTTTTAACTGTAGCTGCATCAGCCTTTTCTAAAATCAAAGGTCTGATTTCATCGGTGATCATTAATAGTTCGCTAACACTGGTTAAGCCTGCATAGCCACGGTAATTACATTTTGGACAACCTTTAGGTTTATAGAATGTTGCATCAGATGGAATATGACTCACTCCCATAATAGATTTATCAAAATCAGAAGGGATGTAGGGATCTTTACAATGTTCACACAAGGTTTGTAATAATCTCTGTGCTAAAACAGCGGCCAATGAAGATGCAATTAAAAATGGTTGAACACCCATATCCACAAGTCTGTTTGGAACAGTGGAGGCATCATTCGTATGAATTGTAGAAAGAACAAAATGGCCTGTTAAAGATGCTTGTATTGCCATCTCGGCAGTTTCCAAGTCTCTAGTTTCGCCAACCATTATTATGTCTGGGTTTTGTCTTAATATTGATCTTAATGCTTTAGCGAAAGAAAGGTCGATTTTATGATTCACCTGAATTTGTGAAATACCGGCAATTTCGTACTCCACAGGATCTTCAACAGTGATAATCATTTTGTCAGGAGAATTTATTCTTTCAAGCATTGCAAAAAGGGTAGTGGTTTTTCCATGTCCTGTTGGGCCTGAAACATAGACAACTCCATGTTTTCGTTTTGAAAGTTCATCGAGCTGTTCTAGAATTTTTCCGTGAAACCCCAGTTTTTCTAATTGCAGAACATTATTACTCTTTTCTAGAATCCTCATGACTATTCTTTCGCCATTTGCTACAGGAACTGTGCTTAATCTTATATCAATGTCTTTTCCAGCCATTTTAATCGGAATTCTACCATCTTGTGGTAAACGTTTTTCTGCAATATCAAGCTTTGACATAATTTTAATTCTCGCTGATACAGCAGAATGGGTTTTAATCGGTTGTCTTAAAATTTCGGTCATGACTCGATTTATTCTAAACCTATAGATGGTTTCTTTTTCAAAAGGTTCTATATGTATATCTGAAGCTTTTTCTTTTACTGCTCTAAAAATTATAGAGTTTACGAATCTAATAACTGGGGCCTCATCAGCACCAGCATCTAAAATATCAATTGGTCCATCCAAATCTAGATTCTCATCGAATTCATCTTCAATACTATGAACAAGATTTCGATTTGCCTTTTCGTAGACTCTATTTATTGCATCTTGGACTTTGAGAGGGGGGGATACTACAATTTGGATTTCTCTTTTAAAGACTTCTTGCAAATCATTGACCACATCAAAATTAAACGGGTCAGTCATGACAATGGTTACAGAGTAATCTGTCTCCAAAATAGGTAAGACTTCATGTTGTTTAGCATAATTAATGGGAATATTTAATGTAATGTCAGGATCAATATCATCTATTTTTATCTCCAGCATATAGGGAATATTCACTTGATGACAAATCACTTTGATAATATCGTGAGGATGAATATAATTTTTTTTAAGAAGAATTTCACCTATAAGAAGTTCAGGCTCTTCATTTTGAACTTTAAGCGCTTCAGAAAGCTGGAGTTCAGTTAAAGAGGTATGCTTGAGTAGAAGCTCACCCATCTTCTCTTGCTTCTGTTCCATTTTCTCAAGAATACTTTCAGGTATGTTCACTCAATAATCCTTATCTTTTAATAGCAGCTTGTTGTTGGCGAACTTTTTGATAGATCGCCTTATAGTTTGGGACGAAGGTATTTTTAACATTAGCCTGGAGAAAATCATCATCTTCATCAGACTCTTCCTCTTCTGGGGGGGAAATTCCTGGCCCACTATTATTTTTTCTATAAATTCTCGAATCATCAGTTTCGTAAAGAGGACCTTCTCCTTGATCTTTTGCTTTATCATAAAGACCTTTCGCAGTATTCCCAAATGGATCATCTTCACCGACAATATCTTTAAGATGAGCTGCTCTTCTATTAAGTAAATCTTTAACTGTATTAGCAGTATCTCTTTGATAATTAGCAAGTATTCTTGGTGTTAGAAAAAATAAGAGATTAACTTTTTCTGTATTTTTAGCAGTGTTTTTAAACAACCAACCAAGAACTGGAATATCGCCAAGCAATGGTACCTTTGATTCTCGCTCAGTTGTTTTGTCTCTCATAAGACCACCCATCGCAATTGTATCTTTATCTCGAACAACAACTGTAGTAACTGCGGACCTTGTAGTGGTGGCGACGCCTTCATTTTGTAAACCTGCAGGTAAAGCTCTTGTTGAAAAATCTTCAACTTTTTGATCTATTTTAAGTTTAATAAATCTTGTTACTTTATTGATTTGTGGAGTGATTTTTAAAGTAAGAGCAACTTTTTGTTGTTTAATTGATACTGAAGATGATCCATTAGAGGAGTTCGTTCTTTCTGGAGTAGGGACCGTTTCACCCACTTCAAAAACCGCATCTGTATTGTCTAAAGCAAGGATTTGTGGAGTTGCAAGTACGTTAGTTGAAGAGTTCGTTGCAATTGCTGTTAAAAGAGCATTGATAGATTGGATTTCTATTGTTTGACCTGCAACTTCTTGAGTGATTTTCTTTCCTACACCACCTCCAACGAATAATCCTCCTAGACTAGTAATATTGTTTGTTAACACATTAAATAAATCAGATGATCCACCTGTAAATCCTGCTTTCTGCGCAGTTCCTGATCCATAGGCACCAATAATACTTATTCCAAAGCCAGAAGACTTTGAAACATTCGTTTCCATAATTAAACCTTCCACATAAACCTGATCTCTAGGAACATCTAATTTCTTTATGACTGATTTGATTGTTAAATAATCAGTTGGAGACGCTGTAACGACTAATGCGTTGTTAGACTTATCAGAAGTAATTTTAACATTTTCGTTAAATAAACTTGTTCCTGTAGATGATCCTGATTTAGAGAAACGAGATCCTTTTTTTCCTGATGCTCTTGTTGATACGAGGGAAGATAATGTTTTTGACAACTCTTCAGAATCACCATGATTTAAGTAGTAAACATGAATTTGTCCTCCTTGAGTAGACGATGTCTTGACATCAAGTCTTTTAATTAATCTTTTTAACTGTTTAGCCCCATCTGCATTTGCCATCGCAATAATTGAATTTGTTCTGGGCTCTGCAATTAATTTACTAATAGCTTGTTCACTAGATCTTTTTGATCTTCCTTTACTAGAAGAAAAACCTTTTCCTTTAGACTTGAGAATTTGATCGAGCAATTTCGCAATTTCTTGTGCAGAGGAATATTTTACAGGAATAATTTGTAATGTTTCTTCGTGGCCAGGAACATCTATAAATTGAATTAATCGAACGAGTCTATTGATATTAGATCCTGTGTCTTGAACAATAATTGTATTAGTCTGTTTAATATCAATGATACGTCCATAACGAGACATAAAAGGTCTAAATGATCTAGTAACTTCTGTAGAATTAATATTTTTGAGAGGAAGAATTCTCATGACATAGTTTTCTGTGTCAGGAGTATAGTTTCCGGTATAAATCTTGGTAGGAGTATATCTGATATCTCTTGCATTAACGATTTTATAAAATGCACCTGATTTTACTAAGGTGTAACCATTTATATTTAGCGCCGTAAGGTAGGCTTTCCATGCATCACCGACTGTTATAGGTGACGGGGCCATTATTGAAACTTTGCCTTTTAGGTCCTTATCGAGTATTAAGTTAATTCCGGTTAAGTTTTGCATAAACTTAGTAAGATCAACTAAGGATGTATTAGGATGATCAAAGCTTGTTACAACCTCAGGACCAAAAGCTGTTTCAGGGTTGAGGTTTACGTATTTTGAGTCTTTATCAATAGATTTAACAGAATTAATACCAGAACCTCTTCCAAAAATATCTGAACCTTGTGATTTCGCCTTATTCAATAAGGTATTGATTGATTTATTTGTTTGATCTTTAAAAACAGTTTTTGAGTCATATTTTTTAAACTGTGCAAAAGTTAAAGTGTTAAGAGATGAGGTCAAAAGTATTGAGAGTACGACCCTCTTTACTAGTAATGTTTTATTCATTCTAATCCCGTAGCTTAGGAAACTCCTGATGAGTTTCTATTCAAAGTCATATTCTTTAGTTTCAACATTTCCATTTTTCTTTATACCTAATGAGAAATGATCTTTATCTTTTATTGTTCCAAATTTTGACATTATTTCATTTAAATTACTTATCTTTTTTCCATCTATTTCTGAAATAATATCTCCATTTTCAATACCTAATTTACTATAAATACTTCCTGGAACTATTTCAGTCATTTTAAATGAATAAGTTCCATCAGGATTTTTAATTTGTATCGCCCTCGCCTGCGTTAGGACTTCTGAAATATTTGCTAACATATCTTCTCTAACTGACTTTTTAATTTTATAAGTATTACCTTGGTTCTTGATGTCTTTGTTAGACAGGTTATCGAGTAACACTTTTCCGGCATTAGGAGTTATAATTGTTAACCCTTTTGTACTTATGAGTGATTTATTTGCTTTCTTTTCTATAAACTCACATTCTCCAGTCTTTAAATTTTTGAAGATAAGTTTTTGTCTTCCCACATAGCCAATTTTAGCAATATTATCTAGATTTTCACCTCTTCTAACATTTTGAGGGATTTTATTTGATCGTACTTGAACAGAGGCAATTGACTTCACTGAGTCTTGTAAAACTAAAGTATGTTGAAGCTTTAGGGGAAGAGATGAAGCTTTTTCAGCTTTTAAACAAAGAACGTTAACATTTATTTCTTTTGTATTATTAATTGCGACTTTAATTTCAGTCTCACTTAGTAGAGCATTAAAAATATTATTATTTTTAAATGAATTTATATCTGCTGTTATATTTGATCGGATATTACTTGGTCTTTCTAGAGTCATTGTTCTTAATTTGGTACTCGGAGTACCTTTAACAATTAATGCAGTTACCTTTCCTGTTGAGTAGGTTCCACCAATAACTGCTGAGGCCAAAAATATTTTATGTATGTTTTGTCTTGAAGTCGGGCTATAAAGACTATTAAATACCTTTTTAGTGTTAAAGCTTTTCCAAAATTTTACAGACTTTAAATGTTTAGGTCGTTTTACATTTTTTAAAAGGTTCTTATAATCACCTCTAATAAATTTTTCTAGTTCATTTTTCCCTTTATCCAAAAATTCTTTAATACCCTTATCTTCTTTTTTAGTTAATAATTTATAATCAGCAAAGGTTTCATCGATATGTTCGTCTTCACTAGTTAATTCATAATTTTTAATTTTATTAATATCAATTGATTGTGAAATGGCTGCAGTATGTTTATCATCAATCTTGAATTGATCTAGCTGGCGTTCCGCGTGCAGCTCCGCGTCGTCGCTTATGGCCTCTGTTGAATCGTTGTCATTTTCAACATGACCTTCAAATATATCTTCTGAAAGATCAGAAGCTTGAGAATGTTGAAATTGAGACTTTGTAGGTTCGGCTAAGTCATTATCCGTGGGCAATTTGGAGATCACATCTCCTTTCTCGTCAACAATCAACGGAGGGGTGTTTGAGACTGGAAATATCTCTTCCGGATTTGAAAAGTCTGGTAAATTGTCTAATTCTTTATTACTTGTTTCTGGATTGGCAGGAAATTCTGTGGCATCAAAAATTTCTTCTGGATCATCAAGTTGAATACCATCTTTGGATTCGTAATCAGAATGATAACGCTCTCCGTAATCTCCGATGTCCATGTCACTAACATCAAATTCTCCCGTAGATTTAGCTTGCATCTCAGCATCGAGTTCTTGATCCAACTCATTGTCACTTTTCTTCTTGAAAAATTTACTAAAAAAATTGGGTTTATTTTTTTTGCTCATATGCTATTTAGTTCCTATCTTTAATATAATATTATTTTAAGCACTTATTAGGTCTGCATCAAGTATTCTTTTTGTAGGGATATTGCCCTTCGCCTGACAATAACGGTCAGGTAAAGGCTTTCATTTTCAAGTCACGATAACTTTGCTAAGATAACCGATGTTTTAATTCAACAAAGTAGTAGAAATGACGGAACAGCAGAAGACGAAAGACATTGCATCAATAGTAGCTAACTTTTTCTATGGAGAAATAGATGAAAATACAGTATTTCCATTTCCAAACTTTTCAGCTGATCAAAAAGAAATGGCAAAAGAGATGTCAACTGCTGTGAATAAATTTGCCGATAGGCAAGTTGATTCAGCTAAATTTGATGAAGAATGTCTGATTCCTGAAGATGTAATGAAGAGTTGTGGGGAATTAGGACTGATGGGTCTCGCGGTAGAAGAAAAATATGGAGGAATGGAGTTAGACTATTCACTCTATGCACGAATTTTTTCTGAAATTGCTTCAATTGATTCCTCATTGGGAACAATGTTAGGAGCACATCAATCAATTGGATATAGGGCATTAATAAATGAAGGAACTCCTTTGCAAAAAGCAAAATGGTTACCAGGTTTGGCGTCGGGTGAGAGAGTAGCAGCTTTTTGTTTAACAGAACCCGGTTCTGGGTCTGATGCCTATTCTATAAAAACGAAAGCAACTAAGAATGACGATGGTACTTTTACTATCAGTGGTCAAAAGCTATGGATAACAAATGGTGGAAGAGCAGATTTTTATTCAGTGTATTGTAAAACTGACCATCAAGTTGATGGCAAAACAGTTGAAAAAATTTCCTGTTTCGTTGTAGAAAAAGATGCTCCAGGTAGTGAAGGTCTTACGTTTGGAGAGAAAGAAAATAAAATGGGAATCAGAGCATCTGAAACAAGAGCTGTTTATTTTGATAAGGTCGTTGTCCCTCCTGAAAATGTGATTGGCGAATTAGGGAAGGGATTTAAAATAGCTATGAATGTGCTTAACTCTGGCCGATTGTCTTTAGGATCTGGTTGTGTTGGTGGTATGACAAATATAATAAAGCTCTCTGTGGATCATGCAAAAAATAGAAAACAATTTGGTGCTGCTATTGCTAATTTTGGATTAATTCAAGAAAAAATCGCACATATGAATGCTCTAACATACGCCGTAGAATCAGTCGTTTACCTTACAACTGGAAATATAAATAATGGGATGAGCGATTACTCTTTAGAATCGGCAATTTGTAAAGTTTTCGGATCAGAATCGTTATGGACAGTTGTCGATACTGGGCTTCAGATCGCGGCTGGTAACGGGTATATGCGTGAGTATCCTTATGAGAGGATAATGAGAGATGCAAGAATTAACCTTATATTTGAAGGAACTAATGAAATATTACATTGCCTGATCGCTTTATCAGGAATGAAAGGACCATCTGAATCATTAAAAGATTTAGGTAAAATTTCAGATGTCTCTAAGGCCTTACTTGACCCAATTAAATCTCTAGGAGTTTTAACTGATTTTGCAAAGAGAAGAATTAATAATATTTTCAACTCAAGATCTCTTACTAAAGCTCATGAAAGTTTATCAGAAGAATCAGAATATTTTTCTGAACTACTTTCTGCTTTTGCAATACAAGTTGAAAATACACTTATAAAAGATGGAAAAAATATAATAGGAAATGAATTTCCTCAGGCGAGAATCGCCAATATTGCAATCGAACTTTATGTACAACTTGCTGTGATTTCAAGAACTACAAGTATATTAAATAATTCAGATATAAATGAAGATAAAAAATCATATGTTTTAAGTCTTGGGAAATTGGCGCTTAAAGATTCTCGCTACAAGGCTATCTCAAACTTAAAGTCCATGACAAAAAATTCAGATAAAGAAATAAAGAAAATATCTGATTTGGTTTGTAAATATGATGGGTATGGTCTAGATATTGTTGATTATTAAAACAAATAATAACAAAAGAAAAAGACTTAAGGTATCTTGTTTGATATTTCTTACCTCTTTGCTCTTAATCGACTCCTGCTCACATAAAAATATTGATACTAAAACTGTAGCTCCAAAGCCATATAATAAAAAAATAGATAAGCTCATTTCTGGCCCCACAAAAAAACCTGTCATCAATCAGTTTATAGATCAAACAGAACTTTATGGACTTCGTAATATTAAGGCCACAAATTTGTATGCAGTTGATTTTAACCACGATTCCTTTACAGACTTAGTCGTTTTACCTGAACATTTTTCTATACCAGATTTCTACCAATTCGAAGGCAATTCGAATAAGTTTATAAAATTAGACTACAATCCTCTCCCCGAAGTTATAAGAGGTTCTTATCTATCTTTTGTTGATTTTAATAAAGATGGAATATTAGATTTAGTTGTGGGGACATTAAATCTAAAAACTGAATTAACAAAATATCCATTAAGATTTTATAAAGGCGTTATAATTAATAATAAAATTTATTACAGTCATATAAATGTAAATTTAAGTAGAGGAATTCGTCCAACAGCAACAATTTCTCTATTCGATTATAATCTCGATGGACATTTAGATATTTTTGAAGGTAACTGGTATGAATATACAGGAAAAAAATCAAAGCCTATAAATGACCAATTATATCAAGGCAATGGGTTCAAATTTAAAAATGCGACAGGTTTCCTATTTAAAGAAGCTTTGTACTCAAAAGATCAAGAGAAATATTTAAACGCAAGACCATCGTTTGGCGTTTCAACATGTGATATTGACCAAAATGGCTATCCTGATATTTTAGTTTCAACTTCTTCAGGTTTTAAAAATAAACTTTGGTTAAATCAAAAAAATATCCTAAATACAGGGCAACGTTTATTTAAAGATTTTGGAGTCGAAAGTGAATTTTCCTCTGACTATGATGGAAAACACTCACCAAGAGGAGGAGGGAATTCATTCTACTCTCTCTGTACCGATTATAATAATGATGGAATTATGGATATTGTCGTCGGAGAGTTATCTCACTCATACGACACTGAAGCGAGAGATAGGTCTGCTTTTTTAACAGGTACAAGAAAAACATTTCCACCTGTCTTTTTGCGAACCGAATATCATACGGATTCTGGTGATGGGGGATGGAATCAAGGAGATAGACGAGGAGTCTTTTTTGATTATGATATGGATGGACTTGTCGATTTGTTAGTTGATAATTCTGGTTTTCCTCCAAAATCTAGATTAATTCTTTTTCGACAGGAAGAAAATCATAGTTTCGCTGACCTGTCTGAGGCCTTAGGTATTAATATACTTAATCCTGCCGGTACAGTTACATTGGATATTAATAGAGATGGTCAAATGGATTTTATTTCTGGTCAAACAAATATTAGAAACTCAAAAATTGTTCCCAGACTTTATGTCTTTATTAATAAAGTTTTACGACTAAAGAAACGTTCCTTTCGGTTCCATTTAAAGGGAATACATTCGAACTCTCATGGATATGGGGCTTTGTTAAAGTTGAAAACAAATAAAACAACGCTCACAAAATGGAATGAAACAATTTCCGGTCCACTTCCCTCTCAAAATGAATCTGGCATTTATTTTGGCTTAGGTGAGGGGTTACCACAAAAAATCACTGTGAATTGGCCAATAATTTTAAAAGATAAGAAGACCCAACATATTCTCGAATACTCCTTAAAAAACTTTCAAAAAAAATTACATTATGATCTCGTCTTATGTGAAGACGGCTCTATCCTTCTAGACAGAACTCAAAACTGTAAGAGATTGTTTTAAAGTGACTTCTTGACCACATCAACAATATCATTGATATGGGATGGCATGGTTTTATAATTCAAAGTGGCCATGTATATCTCAGAATGATTAAAATGACTTAATTCCTGTATATTTAGATTATCCGTTTTTTTCAATACATGATCTGGAACAACAGCGACACCAACATTATTTTTAACTAAATTAATAATTGTTGAGATAGATTCGACCTTTACAATTGCTGTAGATTGTTTTTTTGAAAGTTTAAAAATATTATCATCAGAAGAGTATACGATCCATCTTTCTTCATTCAGCTTTTTCTTACTTATTTCATCTCGACTAATAAGTACCAATTTCTCATCAAATAGTTTAAGTGATGAGATTAAGTCAGATTGAATGTTTTCAGTTGTGAAAATGACATCATATACACCATTCTCAAGTCCTTTTCTAAGTTCTATTTGTAATCCCACTTCAATGGTTAAGTTTCTTTTGCTCTTTTTGTAAAACTTTAAAAGTACAGGGTTAAACCAATTTTTTAGAAGGCCTTGTAAAATACCAATTTTTACTTCTCTTATATCTTCTTTTTCAAATATATCGGCAGCCATTTGATCAAAATGTTGAGCTGCTAGAAATAACTCTTTACCTTTTTGAGTGAGAAGAACTTTCTTTGAGGATCTGATGATAAGTTCTTCACCAACGGCTTCTTCAAGAAGTTTTATTTGTCTACTGACAGCTGATTGAGCAATTTTTAATTTTTCAGCGGCCTTTGAAAAACTCGAAAAGCTTGCGGTGAGAATGAACGCTTTTAAATATCTATAATCCATTATAAATCCGTAAAATTGGCTTTATATTGTAATTAGAGGAGGAGTAACTCCTATGTTCTCTTTCCAAAACTTTCCAGCAAACTGCTTTTGGTTTTTATTAATTACAACAAAACCTTCTAATTCATTTTCATAGTCTTGTATAAAATCGACTAGGGTTTCTTGTAGATAAAATGAAGCAAAAGGATCAATAAGAACAGAAAAATCTAAATTTTTTTTATTTTCTATTTTGACAATAAAATCGCCATCGTGAAACTCTGTGAATCCTGTTGAATAGGTAAAACCATCACATCCCTTACCAGAGACGAGAATACGAAAATAACGACCTTTTAATGTGAAGTCATTTTCCATTATAAGCTTAATTTCTTCTAAAGCGCTAAGCGTAAACTTTATTGTAGGCGCTGAGACCTGTTCTCGGTCTACCTTCGTTTTATTTGATTGAAATGATTGTAATTTAGAATCTTTCTTCAAATGGGCCTCGATCTATGTGATTATTTTTAAATTTACAGATATTATCTATCTTGGCATATTAATTTTTACAAGCATTTACTTCAAATCAGGGAATTTCATGCAACTTAATTATAAATTGAAAATTGATAACCCATCAAGTCATTATGCCAGTATAAATATCTCAGGTTTAAGACCGGATGGTTGCAATGAACTTGTCTTTTTTATTCCATCGTGGAGTCCTGGTTCCTACCTAATGCGTGAATATGGAAGGAATGTGAGATGTTGGCGTGCCAAAACGCAAAAGGGTGAGAACCTCTACTTTAAACAAATTCATAAGGGGCAATGGTTACTTGATTTTAATTGCGATGAGTTAAAGAGTGATGCTAAAGACTTTTCAATTGATTATGATATCTTTTGTCACGAGTTAACAGTCCGTACATCACATATTGATGACTCCCATGCCTTTATTCATGGACCATCCGTTTTTATGGGAATACTTAACCAAGAAAATACAAATCCTACATTACAGCTAAATTTTCCTGCTCTTTGGTCAAAAGTCACTACTGGTCTAAAAGACATCTCTTCTAAACGTGAAGTTTTTGAATATTCAGCAATAAATTATGATGAATTAATCGATTCTCCTATTGAGATCGGTTGCCATGAAACTGACGGTTTTACTTTTGGTGGAAAAGATCATGAACTTGCATTTTTTGGTAATACACTGGCACATAAAGAAAACTTAAAAAAAGATATACAAAAAATTGTCGAACATATTTCTACAACGATGGGAGGGATGCCCTATGAAGAAAAATATACTTTTATCACTCACTTTATTCCAAATAAGTATGGAGGGTTAGAGCATTTAAACTCTACTGCCTTACAATTTTGTAGTTTTCATTTGAGTGATAGAAAAGGGTACCTTAAATGGTTAGAACTTGTGGCGCATGAATATTTTCATACTTGGAATGTAAAAAGAATAAGACCCAAAGAATTAGGGCCATTTGATTATATAAACGAAGGTTTAACAAGAATGCATTGGCTCACAGAAGGGTTAACGAGCTTTATGGATCAGCTATTTATACTCCGAATGAACTTTTGCTCTTTAGAAGAATATACTGAACTGATGAAGGAAAACTTTAATAGATATTTCCAGACTCCAGGTAGAAAATTTCATTCTTTAGAAGACTCATCATTCAATGCTTGGATTAAATTGTATCGTCCAGACGAATCTTCTTCTAATACTTCTATTAGCTACTACTTGAAAGGTGGAATTGTTTTTTTTGCTCTAAACTCATATCTATCTGAAAAAGGTAAAGGTATTAACGATCTTCTACACAAGCTATGGAATAGATACTTGGTAAATCCTAAAGTTGGACTTGTAGATACTGAAGTATTTGATATGGTCGAAGAAATCTCGAATAAAAAAATAAGAGTTAAATTTGAAACGATGATTCAGACAACTGAAGAATTAGATATTGCTAAGTTGTGCAAGAATATAGGAATGGAAGTTAAGTATTCGACCCTTGAGCAACCAAGTTTTGGATTTACAGCAAAATTTAAGAATGAAAGAGTCTTTATCGCTACAGTAATTTTAGATGGTGCTGCCTATAAATCAGGTTTAAATGCAGATGATGAAATTTTGGCCATCGAAGGTATGCGATTAACCAAAGAAAACTATGAAGATGTAGAAAAAATACTTTCTACAAAAGAGAATTATGAGATTCTCGTTTCTAGACTTGGGGTCATTAGAAAACTTAATCTTCTTCCCGGAAATGCTATCAAACTTATTAGTGAAATTAATGTTGTAGATGAAATCCTAGTGAAGAAGTCCTTGGGACTCTGAACCACAATCTTCTACATCTAAAGTGTCTACAGCTGATAGAATAAAAATGGGAGTATCTCCAGAATTTGAATCATCATTTAGAATTTTAGTAATTTTCTTCAATGCTGCTTTTTGAATACTTAATATTTCTTTATGTGCTTGCTCATTGATTGACTCAGAAAAATTATAAAATAGATTCTTTTTTTGAACTTGGCTTTGTTCTGTTTTTATAAAATCTGATACAGCTTTGAAATGTGGAATAAATTGGTCATGACTTAGAGAAAATCCTTCTGTAACAGAGCGAACAATATCTAACTTAATTGTTACAAGGTTCAAACTATGAAGATATTTAAGTTTGTCCATCCCGTGATGACCAAATAATTTTTCAATTTTCTGTGCTGTTACGCCTTTTCTATTGGCAGATAATTTATAGATTAGGTAGCTGACATTATCTCGAAGTGCTTCATTTAACTCTGCTGAAAATTCATAATTAAAATTTGACTCAGAAAGAACAGAATAATTATTCGATAAGAATTCACCAATAGGAGTGTCCTCATAAAATGTAATGAGTTCATTTACTGAGTCTGCTTTGTTTAATGTACATAGAATATCTATAATAGTTGAAAGCATGGGCAAAGTTTTAATTTTTCCATTCATAATTCGTCTTAATGTTGGCTCACTAACTGCGCAGCGCTTGCTTAGGCCATTTAAGCTTATCCGTTTATTCTTATCAAGATAAGACCTTACATTAGATTGAAGTTGTTCTAAGATGAGATTATTTTCCATTCTCACCCCCAAAGGAACAATTTATTTTTGCTATAGATTCAGGAATTCTTTCACCTTCTACTAGGTATTTATAATAACGAGGCCGGATGTTCATAAGTAGCTCATAAGCATTTGCTTTGAATCTTAGATCTTTAAATTCACGTTGGGGTAGATGAAGATTGACCTTTACTAATCCTGATCCACTTCCTTCTCCTCCAAAATATCTTCCAGAACCACTTCCTTCTCCTCCATAGTTGTAGGCAGAGAGAATATCTTCATAAATTTGGTCAGCATCTACGTTCGTAAAGTGGCCATCATTACAATTTGGTGAATTATAAAATAAATTTGCAACACCGTTTGATCCTAAAGAAGAATAAACAGACTCTCTATCATTCTTGACTTCTCTCATCGAATATTTTTCAAGATCAATGACAGAAATTTTCTTTTGATAAAGCGCAGTATAGATTATTGTTTCCTGAGCACTAGCTTCTCGCTCTACAAATGGCTCGTTTGATTTGGTGATCATATTTACTTGGCACTTTGGAATATTATAATTGTATGACCTTTGAGTAAGCAAAATGGGTTGCCCCTGTCCATCAAGATCGACCTCAGTAATAATATGTTTATTAATTTTTTCAAAATGAATTTTATGAAAATACCGCTCATGTTTTAAATTAATAATATGAAAATAAAAAATCGGCATTTTAAGAAATAACTCTACTATATTTTCATTGTTACAATTACTTTCAGAATAATTGTGTAATGAGCCTAGTATTTTACACTTTCTTCTTGTGGGGTTAATTGGTCTTATGAACCCACGCTCTTTACAATGATTAAGAACAGAAATTTCAAACCCGTTATCGTAGGTAATCTTTGGAGCAGTTATTCTAATGGTGGGAGTATCAGCAAAAGCAGATTGTTGTATACCCAGCACCAGGACTGCTAATAATGTGATTTTTATCTTTGCCATATCTTTTTATCTACTTCGTTTTCAATTTTAATAGTTCATATCGTAGCCGAAAATCTAAATCAATATATGTGAGAAAATGTGAGAAATTTTACTAATTATTAGATACTTAAAATACATGTTGCTAAATAGATGTCAAAATCACATAAATTTAGTGACAAATAAAGGGTCAGACAGGTATGTAAAATGAAATTTTATCGGAGATGTTAATGAATCGAGTCAAGCTAGTCCTTGTTACATTGTTTTGCACGTTGTTTTATTCCCTGCCATCAATGTCTACGGAAAAGCTCCCCTATATTAGTCTTCATGGCCAAATTGAAATGTACTCACAAATAAATGTTAAACTCGTCCTTATTTCTACTAATCGTACAAATAATTCATGTTACAGCACGAACTATATATGGGGAAACTCATTCTTAAATGCACATACTTATACTTTAGCCGCTAATGCGTTTGCAGACTATTATGGAATCTATTATATAGATATAGATGTTGATGGAAGATTTTCATCATATTTAAGAAGTCTAATTGAAGATGGAAAAATTAAATTCTCTTCTCTTCTCTCGGTTTCTAACTACCTGCAATTATGTCAGTTCGAATTGAAAACAATTGAATACAATGCAAATGATACATTTCTAGTATTAGGAAACAAACAGGATGCAAATTTTCAATCAATTTTAAATTTAAGCAAAGGATCTACTGATAGTTTTTCATTTAACTTCTCCGCAACTGATCATATTCGCTTAGAAATTAATGTAAAAGAAGGTTCTCTCTAATTATTTCTATTGCTTTCAAAGCACAGAGGTTTTACTAGATAGGCAGAAGTTATAATAAACTCTAGCTCCTCACAGACGATAATATCAGAATGTATATGACCTAAAACTTTGCCATTTGTAATGAGCCCAAAATCATGACCTCTGATAAAAATATCTTTTAAAACAAAGACTTTGTTCAATATCGAATCGTTTAAAAGTGGTGCTATGGCCTTAAATGCCGATTCCTTATAGCACCAAAGTTGAAGTAAGTTAGAATATGTATCTGAATCATTAACAAATAACTTTCGTGTTTCTTCCTTAAACGTTCTATTTTTAAACTCAAGGTCGACACCAACCCCAAGATATTTATCTGCCATTGCTATAAGACCGACTGCCCAGCCATCTTTAGTATGGGAAAGTGAGCATAAATATTCAGGAGCACTTTGAATGCAATGGTGATTGGAGATTTTAATTTGTTCTACATTTTCTTGATATCCAAGCCGTGCAAGTATTTTTACTAAAGCAGTTCTTGAAGACGCATGTTGTTTGGCCCTTAAGGGGAGGGAGAAAAGGTTCAAGCACCAGATTGGAGGATCCTGTTTCCAGTGGTAGAGGCAGTAATGTCCATTATGTTCATCTTTGTATTGCATCATAACTTCTCGAATTTAGGTTAAGATAATCTATTTTGCAAGGATTAGTGATTGCCAATATGCGAAAAGTTATCTAAAAAGTTAATATTTACAATAAGGAGAGTCTAAATGATGCCCCATGAAGCACAGGCCACGCTGGCAAAAATTTTGTTTTTTATTTTTGCTACTTTTGTTCTTTGTTTAGGGAAAGCGCGAGCTAAACCATTTTCCCCACAAGCTAACCCAATCGCTATTAGCAAAACTAATATATCTAATTAGTTTTTTTAATGGCCATAACAATAATTTTTAGCGTAAAATTCCTCTGAATAAATATTAGACAGACTAAACAATAAAAGGAATTAACTATGCCTACACAAGATCCTAGAAAAAATAATCGATATAAAGCTTCTCATCGAGAAAATAGAATAATTAGTCGACTAATTGATGCTCAGGGAAACCCTCTTAAGGTTTCAGACTTTTATGGATCTAATGTCTTTGATATTCAAAAAGCAAAAGAAATTCCAGAAAAAATTAGAAAAGAGCTGATCAATGTCTCTGAAACTTCTAAAACCTTAAACCCAGAACATGCCGAAATTGTCGCAACAGCTGTTGTGAAATGGGCAAATGATAACGGAGTAACTCACTTTTGTCATTGGTTTCAACCTTTGACTGGTGGAACTGCAGAAAAACATGATGCTTTCTTTTCTTTGGAAAATGGAAAAGCGATTGAAAAGCTTTCTGTTTCACAGCTGCTTCAAGGTGAACCGGATGCGTCTTCTTTTCCAAATGGAGGTGCAAGAAGTACATTTGAAGCAAGAGGGTATACTTCATGGGATTTAAGTTCGCCCATATTTATTACCGAAGGTCCAAACGGTAAGACTCTTTGTATTCCAACAGCATTTGTCTCTTACACAGGGGAGGCCCTAGATATAAAAACTCCACTTTTAAGATCTGTAACTAATTTAAACGAACAAGTGACTCAGTTTTTAAATCTCGTTGGCGAAGATGATATCACGAACGTAAATGTTAATGTTGGTTGTGAACAAGAGTACTTTTTAATAGATAAGTCTTTCTATTATGAAAGACCAGATATCGTAATGTCTGGAAGAACATTATTGGGCTCAAGCACTTCTAGAAATCAACAATTAGATGACCATTACTTTGGTGCGATTCCTGATCGAGTGATGGGGTATATGCAAGAACTGGACTTTGAACTATACAAGTTGGGTATTCCTGCGAAAACAAGACATAATGAAGTTGCTCCTGGTCAATTTGAAATTGCTCCTATCTTTTGTGAAGCGAACTTAGCAGCAGATCAAAATCAACTGATGATGGCCATTATTAAGTCTGTTGCTCATAAACATAACTTTGTAGCTTTACTCCATGAGAAACCATTTGCCGGAATAAACGGTTCTGGAAAACATGTAAACTGGTCAATGAGCGATTGTAAGGGACGTAATTTATTAGATCCAGGTAAAACACCACATGAGAATATACTCTTTCTAGCTAATATTGCCATCGTTATTGAGGCAGTTAGGAGACATTCAAAAGTTTTAAGAATGTCTATTGCCTCTCAAGGAAATGATCATCGGTTAGGTGCAAACGAAGCACCTCCTAGCATTATTTCAATTTTTCTTGGAGAAACTTTAGATAAAATTATGCTTCAATTGAAAATGGGTAAAAAATTAACTGATCCAAATATAAATGAATCTCTTAACCTTGGCGCTAGTCAACTTGTAGAACTCGAAAAAGATAACACCGATCGAAATAGAACATCTCCTTTTGCTTTTACTGGAAACCGCTTTGAATTTAGGGCCGTTGGGTCTTCAGCCGCAGTTGGTTTTCCTATAAGTATATTAAATACAGCTGTTGCAAATATTTACAAGGAATCAAATGCAATTCTTGAAAAAGATATTGCTAACGGAACATCTGTTGAAGATGCTCTTACAAAGCTCACTAAGAGATGGATAACTAACTCATATCAGGTCGTTTTTAATGGTGATGGATATTCACAAGAATGGGTAAAAGAAGCAGAAATAAGAGGGCTTCCAAACCTAAAAACTACAGCTGAAGCATTAAAAGTCTTAATAAATCCCGAGCAGATAAAATTTTTGATTGAAAATAATACATTTACTGAACGGGAGCTCAGTATGAGGTATCATGTTCTCACTGAAAGATATGTTACCCTTAGAGAAATAGAATTTACTACTTTAATGGGACTGGTTAATCAACACGTGCTTCCATCTGCCATCACTTATAAAACTCAGTTGGCACAAATCATCAAGTCTCAGAAAGATGTAAATTTAGAATGTTCAACAGAACTTGAAATTTATAAAAAACTTGATTTCGCAATGGCATCTCTCTACGCAAATAGTCATAACCTTGGTGAAGCATTAAAATCTATTCAAGGTTCTGAGCAAGAAGTTGCAGATCACATTGCAAATGACCTTATGTCTCAATCTGAAATTATTGCAGATTATTGTAACGAAATCGAAAAAATTGTTCCGAACTCATGTTGGTCACTTCCTACCTACTACGACATGTTATTCATTAAATAGAACTTACTCGTATGTTCGGCGCCTGACGCCTCTTTTTCATTCTGAAATTTCCTGAGATACTGTCACTTTGTAACTATGATTGTATAAAATAGATGCCTAAATGACTACTGAGAAATATTTATGCCTTTCGTTTCTTCACTGCGACTTTCACACTTTTTTGCTCGCCTTCATGGGTTCTTTTGGCGGTAATCCCAATATTTCTTGGAGAAAGAGAGGAATTAAAATATTCATTGATGTTAGCATCATAATTATTTTCATTTAGCCATAAGACCCTGTCTAATAGCAAATAAAGCTCCATCACTCTGCCTAATTGCCATCTGATAATATTGCATAAAAACATATATCTAACTTCGTCTTGAACATCTGATCTATTAAAGAAATTATCTAAGTCTTTAGGCATTAGACCATGTTCTATATTTAATATTTTTAACTTTTTTAATGCATAGTCTGAAAAGTGACAATTATATGCTTTAGAACTGGCTTCTCCGACAGTGACAAAAGTAAAAATATTAAATTTTTCTTTTAGTAAAAGATGCAAAGTGTATCTGAATTTCTTGACATTTTTTTTCAAAAGATAATCTTTGTGTGACATTTTATTATGGCCTCTTGTAGCTAATGTTAGAGCATGACCTGAGATCTTGATATTGAGCTCTTTAGAATATCTCGAGAGGTTAACTTCTTTTTTAGAGTCTAATTTATTATAACAGCATCCAAAGTTTAGGATTAGTAGAGACTTTTGCTCTAATGACCTTTGCATATGTCTAATAGCTAGAGGTCCACATGTATGAAGACCTATGGTGAGAACATTTCCTTTAAACTTCTCGTTAATTTGAATTTTTTTTTCTTTTGATTCCTCTCCGAATATAGCATTAATAAATTGAACAGATTTCCCATGGTCAGGCTTTGGATATTTTTTTAATCGCGCCTTTCCCATTATCTGTAATTTTAGGTCCTGGTCGATTGAGGTGGCATCTATCTGATAGTAAAAAGCAAGTATTCTTGCAAGATGACCAACTCCTCCTCCGATATCTACAACTTGATTAATTGGATACTTTTCTTGTAATTGGCCGATGTAACTTGCAAGTGTAGCAATTTCATGTCGTTTTTTTTCTTTGACCTTATGAAATGCCCATGAAGGAAGCTCCTTTATGTCGTGTGTGTGGGCACTAATATGGCATAGTTTCTGTATTGAATTTATAAATTCTTTAAATTCATGATTTTTAAGTGAAGAATAATCTTGTCTCGAGTCAACAAGGTACAGCTCTTCCTCTGTGAGCAAACTTAGCTCTTGAACCCATGATTTGGGGTAATTCTCTTTGTATTTGGGATAGCTATGAAGTATTTCATCCTGCCAAATAGGAGTAATAGTGTGGAGAAAAGTTGCAATTTCTCTTATTCTCGTTTGATGTTGCATGAGGTATTATATACATTGTGTCACTAAGGGTTTCAAGAATGAAATTAGAATTCAATCAAGTCATTATTTTAGGTATGGGAAGAACCGGCACCACCTGCTTAAATTTTTTTAAAAACTACTATAAACGTCAATATCAACATAATATCAAAATTATTTGTGTAGACTCAAAACCACTTGAGCTTGAGAATTTATCTTTTCAAGAAACAGACCACGAATTAATTCCCTATCTGACTAAAGAAACTTTAATGATATGGTCTCCAGGTATTCCTTGGGACACAACCTTAATGAAAAAATGTGTATCCCAAGGTATGACTATTTGGTCAGAGATAGAATTAGCATCACGATTTTTTAATAAACCTATTTTGGCCTTGACAGGTACCAATGGAAAAACAACAACGGTGTCATTAATTCAACATATCTTGAAAAAATGCAATATAAACTCTTTTCTAGGCGGAAATATTGGAACTCCATTTATTGAGGCAATTGAAAATCAAGAAAATTATGAGTTAGCAGTCTTAGAACTTTCAAGTTTCCAGTTAGAGGCGATAAAAGACTTTCATCCATTTATTGCAGGAGTATTAAATCTCTATCAAAGTCATGAAGAAAGATACGATTGCTTTAATGATTATGTTACCGCAAAAGTAAATATTACAAATAATTTAACTAAAAAAGATTTCTTTGTCAGAAGAGAAGATGAAAAATCCCTTGAACCTCACTTAAAGAATCTAGAGTGTATTGAAATAAAGATTCCATCTGATTTAAATCCAAAAGCACATTTTTGGAACGAACTTAACCTTGATCATTTTCCATTGCAAGGGAATCATAATCTTGAAAATCTGGCCATGGCAAAAATATTTCTTAATAAATGGGGCGTAAATGACAAGCAAATAGAGTCTGCAATAAAGGATTTTCAAGCAGTTCCCTTTCGATTACAAGAAATCTATCATATTAATGATTTTAAAATTTTCAATGACTCAAAAAGTACTAATTGGGATGCAACAAATACCGCACTTAAGAGTTTTGATGAAAAGAAAAAACCTATTCTCATTATGGGGGGGAAATTAAGAGAAGATACAGGTATAAAAGATCTATCTCAGAAGATTCAATTTTTCATCAAAGCAACAAAATTTATTATTGTATTTGGAGAAGCTGGTCCCTCATTAAAATCATATTTTAAGGATAAAAAAAATCTCATCATAGTTGAGACTTTAGAATGCGTAATGGAACAATTGATAAGTAAAGAATTCATTGTTGATCAAAACTTAAATGAAGATATACTCTTTTCTCCCGGGTACCCTTCTTTTGATCTTTACAAAAATTATATTGAAAGAGGACAGCATTTTGATAAGTTAATTAGCGCTATTATGACTAACGGAGAGAGGTACTACTAGGATTTCTTTTATTCTGATTTTTTTGTGTTCGCATGGGGTCAGCAATTCCTATTTTTAAAATAAATAGTGAGAGTATGATGAAGACAATTTGCTTTAAACTAATTCTCATTTCGTCCTTAAAACTCGTATAAAAGCTAAACCTATGTAATTATTCAACTTAATCTTGTAAGGTAACTATCGGAAAATTCGATATAAAACTAAAGTAATTTATTTTATTTCCGGCCCTAAGGCCTTATTTAACACCTTAAAAGGTAAAAATATGAATTTAAATGCAGTTTTTGATAAATGTACTGTCTTTATGGATAGAAATGGACTTGATGCACTATACATTTCAAGTTTTGATGAAAATATCTCAGAATATGTCCCTATGTCTGATTGTCACAGGTTTTATGTCACAGAATTTACAGGTTCCGTAGCTGAAGTATTAATAATCAAAAATAAAAAAATAAGATTATATGTTGATGGTAGATATTATTTACAAGCAGATAAAGAAACTAATCCAGACTATATTGATGTCATAAAGTGTAATTTTGAAATGAGCTTAGAAGAAGTTCTGAAAAAAGATGTTCAAAAATTTAATATTAAAAAAATTGGATTAGAGGGTAATAGATGTACCCATTTACTTGAAGAAAGCTTCAAAGCTATCACTGAAGTAATTGCTTTCGATCAAAACGAAATAAAGTCCTTATTAGAATCAAAAGGCTTTAAATCTCAAAAGATTGTCCATAGCCTCCCATTAGAATTATCGGGAGAAACCACGAAATCAAAATTAAATCGCATCATAAAAGAAAATGAAGCTATATTTCTTCAAGAACTAGATTCAATATCTTGGCTCACTAATCTTCGAGGTTATCACCATCCCTACAATAGTACTTTTATTGCTATCGCAATATGTCTTGAAAAAAAGATACATATATTTACCGATGAAATAAATTTAGAAGAATCCATTAATGAGAGAACAGAATTATGTTTTCATTCGATAAGAGATTTTAATATAATAGCTAAAGGAATTTTAAAGAATCATAATTTAAATTGTATTTATTATGATAAATTAAAAATATCCGCAGCCCATTTAAGAACTTTACAAAAAATATTTGGAAGTTCTAAATGTTTAAATTTAGAGAAGGGGATATTGCCTTTTCAAGCCATTAAAAATAAGATTGAAGTTGCTCAGATGAAAAAATCCTTTGATAAATCTTCAAATGCAATATATTCAACAATTAAAACAATAACTGAAAAATGTTTGACTGAAGAAGTGTCTGAAAAGTATTTATACGATTTAACAAATGAGAATTATAAAAAAGAAGGTGCCAAATCTTTATCATTCAATACAATAGCTGCCTTTGGAGAAAATTCTGCCCTCGTGCATTTTGGAAATTCATCTGAAAAAAAGATCATCCAAGAGTCAGAGTTTGCATTATTAGACTCTGGTGGATTTTATGATGCTGGTCTTGCTACAGATTGTACGAGAACTTTTGCGCCAAAAGGAAATCCAACACCTAAAATGAAAGAAATTTATACTCTCGTTTTAAAATCTCTTTTGTCAGCACAGGCAGCGGTATTTAAATCAGGAATCTTAGGTTCTCATATAGACAAGATAGCGAGAAAACCATTAATTGAATCAGGGTATAATTATTTACATGGAACGGGGCATGGTGTAGGAATTAATGTCCATGAAGGACATTATTCATTAAGACCTGAGTCAACAACTCCTTTAGTTGAAGGATTAGTGGGCTCGATAGAACCTGGTATCTATATTGAGGGCCATGGGGGAGTTCGCTTAGAAAATATTGTCACAGTGGTAAAACATCCCTTTCTCCCAGGTATGCTTCGTTTTGAACCCATCTTGTTTCTAGGATTCATGCCGGAACTTATTCATTTAAATATGCTTTCTCCCGAGGAAAATATTTGGCTAAATCAATACGAAGACGAATGCACTAAAAGAGGCTTTTCTTTTCGGTAAAGTGAAATAATTAACAAAGAAAGAAAAAAGACTAATGCCAATAAGATGATACTATTTTGATCTTCATCATTTTTGGTATTTACGTAATGAATGAGACCACAACCAAATGGTTGAGATTTAGGATAAAGGTAAGTGACACCGTCAATATCATCAAATCCAAGTCTGTCTCGTACAGGTACCAATGTATAATACATCAGGCTATCTTTAATAGGTGAATGGCCTAGTCCGATAGCATGTCCTAGTTCATGGGCAATGATACTAATCATTTGACTGCGAGACTTATTTTGAAATTGATTTGTAACTCGATCATTGATTAACAAAAGAGAGCCTTGCAGTACTGAGCCCGTGATATTATTAGGTAATGTAATACCAAGTATAGAATCAGAGGTGAAATTATCTGTACTGTTTTCATTACATGAAATTGTGATGCCGCTTGAAACAATTAAATTAATATTTGGCTCACAGTTATTTCCGGATTTCGTACACATTTTCTCTGTATAAAAAGCATTATCGAGAGTAATCAAGCTACCTAATACTAAAACAAGTTTACTTGTTGCCACTGTGTTCCAATATTCGTCAAGGGCCTCTTGTATAATTGTGAGAAGATCTTCGTTTGTAATACCAAGATTGGAACAATTATCAGCGACATTCACAATGACTTGGTCAGTATTGAACGCCGCGCCAACAGTATTGTTGAAAGAAAAGCTGTATGAGTTTTGAGCTATAAGTGAGGTCAATAAGAGAATAGGTAAAAAGCTTTTTATCATTTACTATCTTTATTTTTAATTGGTTTTTTT
Source organism: Bacteriovoracaceae bacterium (assembly GCA_018675575.1). Taxonomy (GTDB): domain Bacteria; phylum Bdellovibrionota; class Bacteriovoracia; order Bacteriovoracales; family Bacteriovoracaceae; genus M0603. The sequence goes on from JABGXW010000081.1 coordinate 36,114, forward strand.
CTTTTTCTTCTTCTTCTTTTGCGTTGACGTTTTTTCTTTGTATTATTATTAAAAAGGTCTAAATCTCCAAAATGAAAGAACAAACTCACGTTATAGGAAAGCGCCCTGTTTAAATTTTCTTCAATATTGTATGCAAATACATCTGTTCGAACTGAAAGCTTTTTAAGTATAAAATACTCTACACCCAATAAAGTAATGAGGTTTCTTGAGATGGATGAAGCCTCAGGCATGGGAAATTCATCAGTACTGAGTCCATTATTAAGGGCCTGGGTTCCACCCTCACCACTAATTTTTTGAATTGAAAACCCAAACCCAAATCTAAAGAGGAAATCTTGATACTTATATGCTGCAGAGAGTAGCGTAAAATAATTAAATTTAGAGATTAATGGGTCTTGACCCTTTTCAGGAAGGGTTAAAATAAACTCCGGGTTGAGTGAAAAATTTCCCCAGAAATCATATTTTATTCCAATTTGCAGTGTAGGTTTAAAAAAAAAGGGATTAGTTGCTCCCTTATTGTCTATTTGCACCTGTCCTGGAAATTCAGATAGGTTCCCAATTCCAGTATAGAGATCAAATCCACTCTCTTTAGCTAGCGTTGTAGAGCTTAAAAAGAAGATATTTAGAATAATAAAATAGCATTTAACGTTCATTTAGGGCCATTTTGTCAAAGAGGCGTATAAATTGGCAATGTTAATTTTCAAACTCTTTAAATTGATTTAAAATGACAAAAATAGCATAACTTAAAAGGAAAATATATGTTTGAAAATTATGAGGCACCAAAAGAATTAAGACCTAGTGATCCTCGTTTTGGATGTGGACCAAGTTTAATTCCTTTAAATTTCATTAAAAAGCTCCACCATGACGGTGTCCATTTAATTGGAACGAGTCACCGTAAGGCACCTATAAAGAACCTTTGTAAGGGCATTCAAGAGGGTCTTAAAGAATACTTTAATGTTCCTGCTGATTACACCATTTGTTTAGGCAATGGTGGCGCTACATTTCTTTTTGATATGATAGGATTAACAGCTGTGGATAAAAAAATCACTCATTTTACTTGTGGAGAGTTTTCAGAAAAATGGTACAAATCTAGCAAGCTCATTCCATGGATTGACGCTGAGCAGTTCTCGGTTGATTATGGAAAGGGAATAAATGGAGAAAACATAGCTGATTCTGATGTCATCGCTGTGACTCTTAATGAAACTTCCACGGGTGTTCAGCTTTCAAAACTTCCTGAAGTTGATGATAAAACTCTTTTAGCAATAGATGCTACTAGTGGTGCGGGACAAATCCCTTGTGATGTCAGTAAAACAGATATCTTTTTCTTTTCCCCACAAAAAGTATTTGCCAGTGAAGGAGGGCTTTTTGTGGCAATTCTTTCGCCGAAGTGTAGAGAGAGAGTTTTAAAAAATGAAAATGATAAATCAAGATATGTTCCAGGAATCATGAATTTTAAAACATGCATTGATAATTCTGATAAAAACCAAACTTACAATACGCCATCGGTTTCTACTTTATTTTTTCTAAATGAACAAATTAAAGAGATGAACAAAATTGGTTATTCAAAAATAATTACTGAAGCGAAGACAAAAGCTGATTTTCTCTATGGATGGGCAAATGATAAATCATACCTCTCGGTCTATATTGAAGAGGAAGAATTTCGTTCAACAGCTGTGGCCTGTATTGATGTCGATGAAAAAATAAATGTGAATGAACTTCTTAAAAAATTAGCTGACGATGGTATTGTTTATGGGATTGACTCTTATCGCAAATTAGGAAGAAATCAATTCAGAATTGCCTTATTTCATAATGTTACTTTTGATAATTTGAAAAAATTGACTCAACTTTTATCTCATGCAATCGAAGGTGAGCTTTAGGCCTTTTTATTTATTTTGAATTTTTTAAGTAACCATCTAGAAACTCTTTTTTAAATTGAGTAAATCTATTCTCTAAAATAGATTTACGAGCTCTTTCAGCAAGACTCTTATAGAAAGCAATATTATGAGTAGTTGCTAAAATCTGTCCTAAAATTTCATTTGAATCGAATAAATGTTTCACATAAGCTCGTGAAAAATTTTGGCATGTATAGCAATCACAGTTGGGTTCAATTGGGTAAAAGTCTCTACGGTAATTTTTATGTCTGATTCTTATTTTTCCACGATTTGTAAATAAAGTACCTCCACGTCCAAACTTTGTTGGAATGATACAATCACTCATATCAACACCATGTTCCCAAATCATGAAAAGGTCTTCAGGATTACCTACACCCATCACGTAAAGGGGTTTATCTTTTGGCATTAATGGAGCGGTATAAGCTACAGCTTTCTCCATCAATTCTGTTCCTTCACCAACAGAAACTCCACCAATGGCATATCCTGGAAGGTCTCTTGAACAGACTTCATCAACACATTCTTGTCTCAAATGATCAAAGGTGGAGCCCTGAACAATTCCGAATAATGCTTGTTGAGGATTTTTCCATGACTTTATACAACGATCTAACCATCTATGTGTTCTAGCAATAGAGTTTTTTGTATACTCTTCTGTGGCAGGAAATGGAATACATTCATCAAATGCCATCATAATATCAGGGCCTAAATTCTGCTGGATCTCTATTGATGTCTCCGGAGATAAGAGAATTTTTCCACCTGAGGGTCCTTTAAATTCAGATCCTTCTTCAGTTATCGAGTTTTTTTGTAAGCTAAATACTTGGAATCCTCCTGAATCCGTTAGAATTGGTCTAGGCCAACTCATAAATTTATGAAGACCACCTGCTTTTTTGATCAAATCAGACCCCGGAGATAAATGGAGGTGATATGTATTAGAAAGAATAATTTGTGTATTCATTTCTTCTAAGACTTTTGGCTGTAAAGCTTTCATCGCTCCATGAGTGCCAACTGGCATGAAAATAGGTGTTTCAATTTCCCCATGAGGAGTTGTAATCAAACCAGCTCTAGCATTTGAATTTTTATCTTGGTGAATGACTTTAAAATTAAAATATTTTTTGACTTCTTTTCTTATCATAGTGGCAGAGTTGTATGTTAATTTTTGTTATTTAACAAAGTAATTTAAATCTTTGTTATTTAAGGCCGTAATTTGTTCATTAATTGCTTTTATGAGTGAAGTAGTTTTCGGCACTCTTAATTTTAAAAGAGTTTTCTCGGTTGATCCTAAAGTTTTAACTAATGTCTTTATAACTCTTTTATTACCTACTTGTAGGCCTGTCTTACCAATCTTATGCATAAACTTTAAATATCTAGAAATGAGGACATCATCAATATTTTTTGGAATTGATTCGAGATAACTGTAGAAATCGAGAACATCAAATGCATTCCAAGTTTTTGTCGAACTTAGTTTTTTAGTAAATGAAGACTCCTTTCGCTTTATGTTATTAATTCGCTGGGTTGATTTTATCGCCAGGTTGTAGAGCTTTTGCCCCGTTTTTCTTTCTTTCAATTGGTAGTTTAACTTGATAATAAGTGGATGTTGAGGGTTTAAAAGGTAGAGTATGCCTAATTCATTATCATCACCAAAGGAGATAAAAGTTCTCTTCTCTTTTTTTATAAAGTTTATTTTTTGAGGGTTTTTGATAAAATGATCTTTTAGTATTATATTTCTCAATTTTGAAATTCCTATCATGAATGGTCCATGATCTTGTATTAGTTTTAACCCTTCTTCTGGGTTTAACCTGAAACTATTCATCATCAATCTTTCTAGTTCTAGAAATGAATTATTACCAAAAGTAGCATTTTGCTCTGATGTAAGAGTAGGGTAGAGGATACTTGCTGCATAATGGGCCGTTAAACCGGTCTTTGCAAGCTCCTTATGAGACAAGTTTATCTTTTGAATTGTTAAAGTGGCCAAGGATCCAGATTTTGTATTTACTAAGGAAATACTCGATACCGATTTTCCGTTTGAATGGTTTAAACCAGGTACAAGAATCATATCTGTAAATTTCTTAGCTTTAATATTTGTATTTAAAAGGAAAGATTTTGCCTTGTAAGCAGGATTTTTACTTTTTTCAATAGCAGGAGTGCTATATATAATCGATGGCATTTTATGAAAGTCTGGCACTATAAAGATCGGTGAGAGAACTAAAATGATAAAGAATATCGGAAAAGATATGAATGTTCCAAAAGCCTTTACGCTGTCTTTGGTATGTCCTATCTGACTTCCAGATAAAAATTCTTTCATGGTTTTATTTCCCATAAATGCAGGAATGTCGAAAATCAGAAAGGGCGCGGTGATAATACCAATAATTGTTCTTAGGGAAGCTTTTATTCGTTTAACTATGAATGAACCGTCACTTGATATACCTACAAAAAATTGGCCTAAATTGACCCCGAGTACTAAGCAACTCCCTAATTCTATTGCAAAAAAGATGACAATTAAGTTGAGCGCTTTTTCGTGAGTTAAATATTCTAAATATTTAAGGTAATCTTTTGGCAGAGATGGTGTGATATAGACTAATGCGAGATCAATGTATTTAATTAATTCTAAAGTAGCTGTTTGGTAATATTTTTGTAATTTGAAGTGAGGGATGTAGATAAAATAAGCAGACTGTAAAATGAGCAAGTTTAAAATAAGAGCAAGAATCCGATGTAGAGGTTTGGCGCCATTTACACTTGCAAAGAAAGCACCTTGGAACTTCTTACGACCAATATTAGTCATAGTTTTTCTCTTGTTCATTTGTCGAAGTAGGAGTTCAGTTTTAGTATTTTTTTTGATACCGCTTGGCAAGGTCATATCTTCATCATCATCGGCTAATGATTTCTTCTTAAAAATACTTTTAATTTTATTTACCAGTTTACTGAAAATATTCTCTTTATTATCTTCCTTTGAATTTAAGTCTTCTTCTGTTGATTTGTTAAGAATATCAGCAACTGAAAGATCATGTGTTTCGATACCGATTGCATTTTCAAAAGATTTAGTATTATCAACTTCTTCTGTTCTTATAATAAACTCAAGTTCTCCCAGTGAGATTTTGTCGCCTGCATCAATAATGTACATCCGGCCATGTACAAGGGCCTGTTTACCGATGAAGGAGTTATCACTTCCACCTAGGTTATGAATTGAAAGAACGTCATTATGTACCCGAAAAATTGCATGATGTGGCGCCAGGCCAAAATCATCAACTGCAACGTCTACATCGTCGGCACTACCTACAGTTAGTTTTTCAATCACTGGTATACGTTCAGCATTAGCTCCAGGTATCTTATAATCTAACAAGTAAACTAGTTGTTGACCTTGGTATTGTGCATCACTCAATAGTCACCTTCTTAAGTTAAAACTTAACTTATTAATACTTTTACATTTTCACCTGTTTCGATGAAGTTTGCAAAGTAAAATAGAGTCTCCGACAAAAGAACTTGGAGAATGACTTGAAATAGATTGAAGTTTTTATTTACAATGTCATGAAAAACCTTATCATTTCAAAAAGTAATATTATTTTTAATAAAGGAATACCGATGAAAATTTTAGGCTTATTAGGCTTAATGCTAAGTCTTTATACAATACCTTCGTTTGCAGGTGTTAATGGACCATTTACAATTACTTGTGCAACAACTTGCAACGCTTCTGTAGATGCCGCTTACCAGTTAATGGAAGATGATCTAAATAGCAGTTTACCTAACGCTGATGCTTCTAATTATCTAATTGGAATGGCCAATGCTTCTGTCTTATCGATGAAAGCTTCCGGTAGTGATTATGCCAATGATATAGATCTCTTTGTTTTCAAAGTATCAGCTGGACTTGGAGCTGATATTGGTGATTCTAGCCTCAGTGATTTTAAAGGTAATACCGTTAGGGGCGTTGGTATTTCTCCTTCATTAATGGTGGGATTAAATCCTGGTGCTCTTTTTGATCTTCCCGAATGGGAATACTTTGATATGAATAAAATAAAAGTTTTTGTAAACTTTTTCAGTCTCGATATTGGTGCTCTCGCGGGAAGTGAGATTGATGGGAAAGCTTCTAACTTTGGAATTCATTTTAGATATAAATTAATTGATCCTATTGCCTGGGCCCCTGGTAAACTTCTTCATTGGACTGGGGTGGATATTCACACCGGATTTGATTATTCGTCGTTAACTATTTCTACCTCACAAACAACAACAGATTCTTTTACAAGTGGTGCTGCAACAGCAAATATGTCTGGGACTGTGAAAGCAGGTGCTGAGATTTCTACATTTACTATCCCAATTGAAGCCTCAACAGGTATTCAACTTGGTTATATTCTTTCTTTATATGGTGGACTGGGTCTTGATATGTCATTTGGCTCCGCTAAATCTATAGCAACAGTTGATGCCACATTTTCAACAACCGGTCTTGCTTCAACAGCTGATGGAGATCTTGACCTAGGTCAAGAAGGCAAACCTACTGCAGTAGCTCCAAGAATGTTCTTTGGGACTCAATTTAATATTTCCATCTTAAAGCTTGGAATTCAACTTGATAAGTCATTAAGTGATGCTGCTTATGGAGTAAATTTTGGACTCGGAGTGACTTGGTAGAGTTTACCAAGCGCTGTCATTTTCAAATATATATGCTAAAAAGGGCCTTCAAGGCCCTTTTTTTATATTCAGGATATCTATGGAAGACGCATTTAAACAATTAAATTTGACCCATTTGAATGGATTCATAAAAGAAATGAAGTTTAAAGCACCTACAGAGGTCCAAAAAAAGATCATACCTTTAATTTTAAACGGTGAATCGATATTAGTATCTGCCCCAACGGGCTCTGGTAAAACATTAACATTTGCTATGCCATTAGTTGAAATGTTTAAAGCTTCAGAAAAGCAATTAAACTTGGACTCTTCAGCGCCTTATGCTGTGATATTAGCGCCAACTCGAGAACTGGCCATTCAGATTCATAGTATTTTTAAATCATTGGCCCATCATGGTAAAATCAGAAGTCGCTTATTAATTGGAGGAGTGAAATCAAAAGGAACAAAAGAAAGTTTAAGAGGCCCGATTGATTTTCTTATCACTGTACCAGGTCGATTCCTATCTTGTTTAAAAAAAGATGAAGTCAAGCTTTCAAGGCTAAATCACTTAGTATTAGATGAAGCTGACCAATTTTTTGATCTAGGATTCAAAAGAGAAATGGGTGATATTTGGGCACAAATAGATAAAGAGACAACTCAACTTTCATTATTTTCTGCCACAAAACCTAAAGACTTTGAAGAGAAAGTTCTCGCTATCTTTGAAGAGGCAATAGTTAAATCAATTGATGTTGGGGGAAAAAATATAATTACAAAAGAAATAGATACATTCAATGTAATGCTTCATGAAGGAGAAAAGAAAGAAATGCTTAACGCCTTATTAAAAGAAAGGGCCAGAGGAACAGGCATCATTTTTGCCAACAGAAAAGAAAAAGTAGAAGAAGTTTTCGACAACATTAAAGATCAAGTAGGTTCTCGAAATATACATATACTTCACGGAGGTATGCAAACGCGTGAACGAAATAAGGCCTTCAAATCTTTTGTTAAAGACAAAGGATTATTAATTTGTACCGATGTAGCGGCTCGTGGGATAGATATGAAAGAAGTCGGATGGGTTCTTAATTATGATTTACCTGTATGGTCTGTCTATTATATTCATCGATGTGGAAGAGCAGGCAGAGGGGGAACTAAAGGCTTTGTTGTCAACTTTGTAACCCCAAAAGAGTCTCATTTATTAGATGGAATCAACCAAGCAATTAAAAACCAATCGGCTTTGAAATTAGATCTATTAAAGAAAAGAGCTGGCACACAGAAGTCTAAATCGAGTAAAAAGAATAAAAAGGCCCCTATTGCTAAGAAGAAAGCGCGTAAAAATACCCCAAGGTATAAAAGAAAATAATTCTTTGATATACTTTCACTATGAATACTAAATTTACATTATTTCTTATAATCTCTTCATTCTTATTAACTTTTTGCTCATGTGAAAGGCGACGAATTTATACCGAGCGAGAAATGTGGTATATGGCGCTAGATTTTGACCCTACTGTTAAACTGGTGGGCATTAGTAATTCTCAAGCAGATAGACGTATTCTCTGTAAAAATTATGGTCCAAAATGTATGAAACGCTCTGGTAGACGAATTCTCGTAAATATGGTCGAGCTTATTGTGATTGGCTTTGAATCTGAAGAAGCTGCAAGGGTGGAGGCCTTGAGAATAGGGCAATGGTATGCCTATAATTGGGTTTTTGATGAAGTTGCCAATGAACCTGTGCTTTTAGATTTCATAAAAAAAGTGTTTGATGCAAAAGATGCCAAAGCAGAATGGGAAGCAATCCAAAAAGCAAAGAACTAATTTTCTGACTTCTTTTTAAATAACTTAGATCGCGAGAATACTGTGGCAAAATGGTCCAGCTTTGAGAACCATTTTTCATATAGGCCAAACATTTCTAAATCAGATTGATATTGCTTTATCGTGTCTTCAAATAAAACTTTAAATCTATTTAATTCACCAGTTTTGAGATTAAGATACAGGTGTTTATTGATTACATTAAGTTGAATAGCCGAATCAATTGATTCACCACTAAGCTGTCTTATCCAGAATTCGTTGATGATAGGAAGATGATGGGCAAATGCTTCAATTGGTGGTCTTAGCGGGTGATTTTTGAATTCAGCCAGATCAAATTCTTGAATTTTTCTAAATTGGTATCCTATGAGAACATCAACTGTCGCTTTTTGATAAAACTCATAGACCACGGCCTTTATAATTTCATGTTCTGATCTTTGACTCATATACAAATTTGCCTTCTTTGTGAATTTTAGCATAAAAATTTTTAAATGACTCAAGTATGCCGAAAAGATAATTATGAATTCACTTTATAAATTATCCCATGGAAACTGTTGGGTTAATTCTTTACATAACTCTGCAAAATTTTCTGACTTTCAAAATATGTAACTGAAAAAATTATAAAATTACTACTTCCTAGATATGATCATTTTAATGAAAAAATGATAGCGAGAAAAGTTTTAAGCTATAACGAATTTATTAGCTACGAATTTGAATCTATTTATCATCCAGTTGGTGAGATTCTAAATATAGAAGGGCCATCAATTCAGATTTCTCATTGATGGCCCCTCAGAATTTTAATAGGAAATTATTTAAATTATCTTCTTCCAATTTCTTGAATAGTTTTTCCAAGGGACTTAGATTTTCTATGGAACTGATTACTCTTTTCCATCATCTCGGACTCTTCTTTACATGTGATACACATATCAGCAGTAGGCCTAGCATTTAGTCTTTCAAACCCGATAGCACAGCCACAATCATTGCAACAGCCAAAGTCTTCATGGTCGATTTTATCTAATGTTTTGTTGATTTTTTTAAGGTACATCACTTCTCTATTTCTAAAGCGAAGTGCTTGTGAAGCCTGAATATTTACAGCTGCTTCGTCTACAGGATCAGCTAATTCATCCTTGTTGAGTGAATAGGCTTCTTTGTCTTTACCAATCTCTGCATTAATAATTTTTTCTTTTGATTCTAGTAAGCCTGATTTTAAATTAGATAACTGATTGTTCGATAATTCTGATGGTCTTTTACTCATGAGATTCTTCTCCCTGTTTTGCGTCTCTCGTCCCAGATGTTTTTCCATGGGCCTCTTTAGTATGAATCTTTAGTTCTTACATTCGTTACCATTTCTTAGTGACGAAAGTTTTTTTGGCCGACAGGTTCTTCACATAAATCTATATGTTTTAACTTTGCCGAGTGTGTGCCTTAACTAAAAGTTCTGTAAGCAAGATACTTAATGAGAGGGTGCATAGTAAAGGAAGTTTAATCTTACAAAGATTAACATTCTATGAAGTTTCAAAAGCTTAATCAGTATTTTGTTTCACAGTAGGGGCAGAAAATCCAAAATTGTTGATCAATTTCCTTTTGACACCCAGAGCATATCACAATTTTCTCAAGGTCACTAAATTCTTCCATACCACCAACAAACAGGTCTTTTCTCATTGCAGCAATGGTAATTGGGTGGGCCTTAAAGCAGCCTTGTTTTTGGTCATGTGGTAAAAATTTAGCAGCCACGACGGATTTATCTGGAAGAATCTCCACTCTTACTTCTTGTGCTGGTCTCGTTTGAAAAAGAGGAAGGCCGGCTGCGTTTTTATTTTTCATTAACGATTGATGAAGAATATGTGGATTAAAGTGATCTTTTTTCATATTTATTTAAAACTTCTTAGTAGTTCTTCCCATCTTTTTTCTAACTCTAAAACTATTTTATAAGAATTTTTATTATGGGGATTTGTTTTTTTAAAAAGTTTAGGTTTTAGCAATGGTTTGATTGTTAGAAGAGACTGTTTAAACTTTAAACTTTGATTACCAGTGGAGTCTACTAATCTTAATACCCATTCTCTGACTTCCGGTTCAGAACAATTTAAGAGTAAAGCATTAATGATATTCATAAAATTAAATGTGATTGGATGACCATTTTTTTGATTAAATTCCACCACCCATTTGATCGATGTTGATAAAGTAAAAATCATGACATCTGTGGAGAGTTCTAATTGTAAAATTTTTAATAAGGCTTGTGAGAAGTCTATTCCATGACATTGGCCATGCTCTAGAAGACATAAAACTTGCTTTAATTCGGTTTCATTAATTGGCCTAGAGTCAGCTAAATAATCAAGTTTATCTTTAAGAAGTTGTCCCTCTTTAGTCGAGTAAAGCTTAAGAGGCCTTAAACCATTTTTAAGTTTTTCAATGGTTTGGTTATATTGTGACTCGATATCTAGACTCATAATCATTATTATGGCAAAAATAGGGGTCTAAAGCATTAAAAAACCATGTTTTATTACATTCTAAGACTGTACAAGCTCATTTATTGTGATATGAGTCATAGTTCAATAAGAGGTTTAATTTAATGAAAATGTATTTAAATTCCATTTATTTAGCAACGGAAGGTGAAGGAGTTCATGTGGGAACCCCTCAAGTCTTTGTTCGTTATCAAGGATGTAATATAGGATGCCTAAATTGCGATTCAAAAGATACTTGGGAATTTAAAGATGGGATGGGTTTAGATTTTCACGGGGTATTAGCAGAAATCAATGCCGTTTCATTACAACAAAAAATCAAAAGAGTTTCTATTACTGGAGGCGATCCTCTTCACCCTATGTTTGAAGATAGTGTCTTAGCTTTAGTAAAAGAATTAAAAAAAGATGGATTTTATATCAATATAGAAGCTTCAGGTCAGCGAATAAGTCATAAAACTTTTGATCTTATCGATTATATTTCCTTTGATTTTAAAACACCTTGTACTGGCATTAAAGGGCAACTCAATCTTATAGAGAAGTTATCAGAGCAATATCCAAATAAATTTCAAATAAAGTCTGTGGTAGAAACCAGAAAAGATTTTGATTATCTTATTGTTCAAAAAGAAAAATTAGAAAATACTGACTTTCCTTGGGTCATTACACCATCATATAATCTTAATGAAGAATTTCCAAAAGAAAGATTTAATCAAATTATAGCCTGGAACGAAGACCTTCATTTTCCATTTAGGGTGATTGCTCAACAGCATAAACTTTTACATGGTCCCGATAAAAAACAAATCTAAATTTTAATTAAATCCTGGGTGCATATACATGCCTGGCGGTGGTAATTGCATTGGTTGGGGTGGAATTAAAGGTACGCCATCTGGGTAAAAAGTTTGCGTGGGAGGAGGAGCGACCGTGTCGTTATCATCCTCGTCTTCATTCTGATCTGTGTCTGTGTCTGTGTCTGTGTCTGTGTCTGTGTCTGTGTCTGTATTTGTGTCAGTATTTGTGTCTGTGTCTGTATTTGTGTCTGTATTTGTGTCTGTGTCTGTGTCTGTG